>NZ_VRVC01000073.1:0-25920 GCF_008040005.1 Methylobacterium sp. WL19 | reverse complement strand
CTCGTCGCCCTCGGCCTCATGGCCGGGGCAGGCGCCGCGCCCCGGCCATGAGGCCGAGGGCGACGAGACGCAGAAGCCCGAAGGCGAGGCCGGCCGCCGCGATGAACATCAGCGCCACCCTGCGGTCGAACGCCGTGGCCAGTGCCAGCGCCACCAGGGCGGCGAGCGCCGCGACGAGGATGAGCCGGTAGCGCAGCCGCGTCTTGCGGGTGTCGGGATCGACCACGTCCCGGAACAGGCCGGAGACCGGCACGTCATGGGCATGGCCCAGGGGAATGATGGCGAAGGCGAGCGCCGTGAGCAGGCCGTAGGCGGCGGCCAACAACAGCTCCGCCGGCGCCAGGGTCGGGTTCAACGGCAGCGGAAGCGCATCGTTGAACAGGGCATCGAGGAGGAATGGCAGGCCCGCCCCGATCGCGAGTCCGATCACGGTGCCGAGCCCGGCCACCAGCATCACCTGCGTGAGATAGATGGCGACGACCTGCCCTCCCGGCGCACCGACGCTCTTCAGGGTGGCGATAGACCCGCGCTTCCGCGCCACGAAGGCATTGACCGCATTGGCGACCCCGACCCCGCCGACGATGAGCGCCGTGAGCCCGACCAGGGTGAGGAACTGGGTGAAGCGCTCGACGCTCTTGGCGAAACGCGGATCGGCATTGGACCGCGAGCGCATCTCCCAGCCGGCATCCGGCACCGCACGGGCGACGGCCTCGATCCGCCGCTCCAGTTCCGCATCGTCGGCGGCGGGGGCCTGGATGCGATAGCTCCACCGGTTGAGGCTGCCGGGCCGGATCAGCCCCGTCGCCTGAAGCGTCTCGGCGGAGACGAGGAGGCGCGGGCCGAAGCCGATGCCGTTGGCGATCTTGTCCGGCTCGGAGACCAGCGTGGCCCGGATGGCGATCGGCTTGCCGGCGATCTCGATCCGGTCGCCGACCTTGAGATCGAGGCGCGTCAGCAGGACCGGATCGGCGACGGCGCCGAACACCCCATCCCTCTCGGCCAGCAGATCGTGGAGCGGCACGGCCGGGTCGGTGACAAGCTCGCCGGCAGCAGGATAGGCGGCGTCCACCGCCTTGAGTTCCACCAGGGCCGCGCCCTTGTCCCCGGCCAGCGCCATGGCCCGCAGGGTCGTGACCACGGAGACCTTGCCCTGCGCGTCGAGGGCGGCCCGCTCGTCGGGCGTCGCCTCGCGGTTGATCAGACTGTAGGTGAGATCGCCGCCGAGGATGCGCTTGCCCTCTCGGCCGAGACCATCCGTGAGCGAGCGCGAGATCGAGGCGACCCCGGCAATGGCCGCGACGCCGAGCGCGATGCAGGCGAGGAACACGACGAAACCGCCAAGCCCGGCGCGCAACTCGCGGAAGGCGAGGCGCAGGGTGAGCGGGACGCGGCTGGGGCGCGGAGTGGGACGAGGCAGGGTGCCATGCATGGGGTCAGGCCTTCCGCCGAACGCGCGGGTTCAGCCGGATCACGCCGCCACCGCCTCGTCCACAAGCCCCGAGCGCAGACGCACGGTGCGGTCGCAGAGCCGGGCGAGGCCGGGATCGTGGGTGACGAGGACGAGGGTCGCGCCGCGATCGCGCTTCAGGGCGAAGAGAAGGTCCACGATCTGCCGGCCCGTGGCCTCGTCGAGATTGCCGGTGGGTTCGTCGGCCACCAGGATCGCCGGGTCGGGCGCGATGGCGCGGGCGATGGCGACGCGCTGCTGCTCGCCGCCCGAGAGCTGGGCGGGGTAGTGGTGCAGCCGGTGGCCGAGGCCGACCGCTTCCAGTTCCGTCCGCGCCCGCTCGTGCGCACCCGGCTTGTCGGCGAGTTCGAGGGGCAGCGCGACGTTCTCCAGGGCCGTCATCGTCGGCACGAGGTGGAAGGCCTGGAACACGATGCCGATGCGCCGGCCGCGAAACCGCGCCAGGGCATCCTCGTCGAGCGCTCCGAGATCGGTGCCCTCCACATGGATCGCTCCGGATTCCGGCCGCTCGAGGCCCGCCATCACCATCAGCAGGGTCGACTTGCCCGAGCCGGAGGGGCCGACGAGGCCGACCGCCTCGCCGCGCGCCACGTCGAGGGAGATGCCACGCAGGACATGGACCCGCGCCGCCCCCCGGCCGAGGCTGAGATCGATCCGCGACAGGGCGATCGCGGGAGCGTCCACCTTGCCGGGCATCACGGCAGGACCGATCTGTGTGAGACCATCGTCATGAACACCATAGGTCGAGGCTGTGCGGGAATGGGTCTGTGTCATACGTCACGCGACGAGGTCGATATGGTTCGTCTCGCCCCACCACGCCAGCATTCCCGCCGGGCGACGCTGGTAATGGCACTCTTTGCCGCATTGGGTACGGGAATCGGCCATGCCGCCGCACGCCCCCTCAACCTCGTGGCCTTCGGCGACAGCCTGACCGCCGGGTACCGCCTGCCCTCGGCCGCGGCCTTCCCCTCCGTGCTGGAACGCGAACTGAAGGCCAGGGGCCGCGCCGTGTCGATCGCCAATGCGGGCGTTTCCGGCGACACCAGCACCGGCGGGCTCGACCGGCTCGACTGGTCGGTCCCCGACGGGACCGACGGGGTCATCCTCGAACTCGGCGCCAACGACATGCTGCGCGGCACCGACCCCGCCGTGACGAGAAAGGCCCTCGACACCATCGTCTCCCGGCTCAAGGCCCGTAACATCCCGGTCCTGCTCGCCGGCATGAAGGCCTCGACCAATCTCGGGCCGGACTACGTCGCGCGGTTCGACGCGATCTATCCCGATCTCGCCCGGCAATACGGCCTCGTCCTCTATCCGTTCTTTCTGGAAGGCATCCTCAACGACCGGCGCTTCAACCTGGAGGACGGGCTCCACCCCAATGTGAAGGGCGTCGAGACCATCGTCGCGGGCATCCTGCCCACGGTGGAGACCTTCCTCGACCGGCTCGGCACGGCGCAGAAATAAACCGATGCCGCGCCTGTTCACCGCCCTCGAACTTCCCGACGACATCGCCGAGGCCGTGTCGCGCTATCAATGCGGCCTGCGCGGCGCGCGCTGGATCGAGCGCGGCGACCTCCACATCACCCTGCGCTTCCTCGGCGACGTGGATGACGAGGTGGCCGAGGCGTTCCATGCCGGCCTCGTCGAAGCGCGCCCGCGCCCGCCTCTCGACGTGACACTGACCGGACTCGACGCGTTCGGCGGAGACAAGCCTCGCGCGATCGTCGCAGGCGTGACTGCCGGCCCCGACTTGCTCGATCTGCAGGAGGAGCACGAGCGCATCGCCCGCGCCGCCGGTGCCGAGCCGGAGCGACGCAAATTCACGCCCCACGTGACCCTCGCCCGTCTCGCCAAGCGCGACACCCAGGCACCGGACGTGGCGGAGTATTTCGCCGAGAGAGGCCTGTTTCCGGCTTTGCGGTTCACCGCGACGCGGGTGGCCCTGTTCTCGGCGCGGGAATCGCGGGGCGGCGGGCCGTATGTGGTGGAGGCGGCGTATCCGCTGGGCTGAGGGATACGCTCCGGCTCACAGCCGCCGCAGCGCCACGCTCTCGATTCGATGGCTCGCGCCCTTGGCCAGGATCAGGCTCGCGCGCTGGCGCGTCGGCAGGATGTTGTCGCGCAGGTTCGGCAGGTTGATCGTGGTCCAGAGGTTGTCGGCGATCTCCAGGGCCTCGGCTTCCGTTACTTCGGCGTATTTGCGGAAATACGAGAGCGGATCACGGAAGGCGGTCTGGCGCAGGCGCAGGAAGCGGTTGACGTACCAGCGGTGCAGGTCGTCCTCGTGCCCGTCGAGATAGATCGAGAAATCGAAGAAGTCGGAGACGAAGGGGATCGCGGTGCCGTCGCGCGGCAGGCGCGCCGGCTGGAGGACGTTGAGCCCCTCGACGATGAGGATGTCGGGGGATTCCACCACCCGCTCCTCGCCCGCCACCACATCGTAGACGAGGTGGGAATAGAGCGGCGCCGCCACGCTCTTCTTGCCGGCCTTGATGTCGGTGAGGAAGCGCAGGAGGGCGGCGGTGTCGTAGCTCTCGGGAAAGCCCTTGCGCTCCATCGCGCCCATGCGCTTCAGCTCGGCATTGGGCAGCAGGAACCCGTCGGTGGTGATGAGGTCGACCTTCGGCGTGTTAGGCCAGCGGGCGAGCAGCGCCTTGAGGACGCGGGCGGTGGTGGATTTGCCCACCGCCACCGAACCGGCCACCCCGATGATGTAGGGGACCTTCGCCTCGCGCTCTGCCAGCAGGAAGCGCTGGGTCGCCTTGAACAGCCCCTGCGTCGCCGCGACGTAGAGGGAGAGCAGCCGCGACAACGGGAGATAGATCGCCACCACCTCCTCGATGGAGATGGGATCGTTGAGCGATTGCAGGCGGCTGACATCGTCCCCCGTCAGCGTCAGCGGGGTGTCGGCGCGCAGCTGAGCCCATTCTTCACGGGAAAACAGGCGATAGGGCGATAGGCGCTCGGGGCCGATCCCCGTCACCGGGTCCTGGCCGAGGGCGGGATCGCGCTCGGACACGATGGCGATGGGCCGTGACGGCTCGACGGTCACGGGTGCCTCCGGGCCGCTTTCTCGGCGATGCCGCTCTGGGCGGTGCGGCGCTCGAGTTCCGCCATCACCTCCGGCAGGGCGACGCCGCCGGCGCGCAGCAGCACGAGGAGATGGTAGAGCACGTCCGCCGCCTCGCTCACGAGCCCTTCGCGATCGCCCTGCACGGCGGCGATGGCGGCCTCGACCGCTTCCTCGCCGAGCTTCTTGGCGGGCTTGGCCGGCCCGCCGGCCAGGAGCTTGGCCGTGTAGGACTGGTCCGGCGGCGCGGCGGCGCGGTCGGCGATGAGGGCGTCCAGGTCGCTCAGGGTGAAATCGGTCATGCGATCCTAGCTCTCGGCAGGCCGGACGATGCACGCTACGGCGGGGAGCCTGCGGCACGGGAAGGGATTGGGCAAGGGTCGGACCTCGGCGCCGTGACCCGTCACGGGTCGAGCCGCATGTGCAAGCCGGCCTTCGCCATATGCGCCTTGGCCTCGGCGACGGTGTGCTGGCCGAAATGGAAGATCGAGGCGGCCAGCACCGCGCTGGCGCCACCGTCGCGCACGCCCGCTACGAGGTCGTCGAGGCCACCGACGCCACCCGAGGCGATGACCGGCACCGAGACCGCGTCCGAGATCGCCCGTGTCAGGGCGATGTCGTAGCCCGAGCGCATCCCGTCCCGGTCCATGGAGGTGACGAGGAGTTCACCGGCACCGCGCGCCGCCACGGTCCGGGCGAAGTCGATGGCGTCGAGCCCGGTGGGCTTGCGCCCGCCATGGGTGAAGATCTGCCAGGCATCCGGCTCGCCCGGGGCGGAGGTCCGCTTGGCGTCGATGGCGACGACGATGCACTGGCTGCCGAACTTGAGGGCGCCGCGCTCCACGAAGGAGGGGTCGTTCACCGCCGCCGTGTTGATCGAGACCTTGTCGGCCCCGGCGAGGAGCAGGGTGCGGATATCCTCCACCGTGCGCACGCCGCCCCCGACCGTGAGCGGCATGAAGCAGGCCTCGGCCGTGCGGCTCACCACGTCGAGCAGGGTGCCGCGGGCCTCGTGACTCGCGGTGATGTCGAGAAAGCAGAGTTCGTCGGCGCCGGCCGCGTCATAGGCCTTGGCCGCCTCCACCGGATCGCCGGCATCGCGCAGTTCCAGGAACTGGACGCCCTTGACGACGCGCCCGTCCTTCACGTCGAGGCAGGGAATGATTCGGGTCTTCAACATGGTGGACCTGTCACGCTTGCGGCCGATCCGGGTCGCACGCATCGGGCCATGCCCGTCCCTGCACCATTCCGTCAACTCGGCGACGGGGATCGGCACCATTTTGCAGGGTCGTTCGCCGAGATTTGAAACCCGAACCGGGCGTCGAGAACTCTCGGCCCTATCCCCACAGATCCGGCGTCGGCGGATGGATCAGGCTGCCGTCGAAGCGCAGGGCCGGCTCGCGGTCCCGCGCCAGCAGCAGGGGCCCGTCGAGATCGACATAATCGGCGTGGTGGGCGAGCAGCATGGCGGGCGCCATGGCCAGCGACGTGCCGACCATGCAGCCGATCATCAGCGAGAGCCCCCGCGCCTTTGCCTCGTGCGCCAGCATCACCGCCTCGGTGAGGCCGCCGGCCTTGTCGAGCTTGATGTTGATGGCGTCGTAGCGGTCGGAGAGCGCGTCGAGGCCGGCGCGGTCGTGCAGGCTCTCGTCGGCGCAGATCGGGATCGGCCGGGCGATACGGGCGAGCAACGCGTCCTCGCCGGCGGGGAGCGGCTGCTCGATGAGGCCGACCCCCGCGGCGAGGCAGGCGGCCAGGTTCGCCTCGATGGTCTCTCCGCGCCACGCCTCGTTGGCATCGACGATCAGGCGCGATTCCGGCGCGCCGCGACGCACGGCGGCGATGCGCTCGGGATCGCCTTCTCCGCCGAGCTTGACCTTGAGCAGGGGCCGGTGCGCCGCGCCGCGTGCGGCCTCCTCCATGCTCTCCGGCGTGCCGAGGCTCAGCGTATAGGCGGTGGTGGCGACCTGCGGCGGGCTCAGGCCCGCGATTTCCCAGGCCGGGCGGCCGCGCTGCTTGGCCTCCAGATCGAGCAGGGCGCAATCGACGGCGTTGCGCGCCGCTCCCGCCTTCATCAGCGTGAGCAGATCGGTGCGCGTGGCCCCCGCCGCGATCGCGTCGGCCTGTTCGGAAATCAAGGCGCAGACGCCCTCGGGGGATTCGCCGTAGCGCGGGTAGGGCACGCATTCGCCCCGGCCCAGATGGCCGTCGGCATCGTCCGTGATGGTGGCGAGCACCACCACCGCTTCCGTGCGGCTGCCCCGCGCGATGGTGAAGGCTCCGGCGATGGGGAAGCGCTCCACCGCGACCGTGAGGCGGCGGGTCATGCCGCGCTCCCGGCGGGGAACTCCGCCAGCAGACGGTCGATGATCCCGTCGACTCCGAAGCGGACCGGATCGGTGGCGGGCAACCCGTGCTCCTTGGTCAGATCCTGGAGCAGGGTGCGGGCCTCGTCCTCCCCGAGCTTCTGCGTGTTCACCGCGATCCCCACCGGGCAGATGCCGGGATTGGTGAGGCTGCCGAGCTGGATCGTGAGGTCGATCACCTGCTGGATCGACGGCAGCGGATGCGTCACGCCACGCATGGCTTTGCGGCTCGGCTCGTGACAGACGACGAAGGCATCGGCCTGGGCACCGTGGAGCAGGCCGAGGCTGACGCCGGCGAAGGACGGGTGGTAGAGCGAGCCCTGACCCTCGATCAGGTCCCAATGGTCCGGGTCGGCCGCGGGAGCGATCCATTCCACGGCGCCGGAGATGAAGTCGGCCACCACCGCATCGATGGCGACGCCTCGGCCGGAGATGAACACGCCGGTCTGGCCGGTGGCTCGGAAATCCGCATCGAGGCCGCGCTCGCGCATGCCGCGCTCCAGGGCGAGGACGGTGTATTTCTTCCCCACGGAGCAATCGGTGCCGACGCTCAGCAAGCGACGTCCCGGCCGCCGGATGCCCTTGCCGGTGTCGAAGGTCTCGGTGGTGTGGCGCACGTCGTGCAACTGGCGGCCGTTCTTCTCGGCCGCCTCGGCGATCTCCGGCAGCGAGCCGAGGCGCACGTGAAGGCCGCTGGCGATGTCGAGCCCCGCATTCAGGGCGGCCACGACCTCCGACACCCAATGCGTCGGGAGCACGCCGCCGGCATTGGCGACACCGATGACCATGGTCCGGCAGCCCTTGGCCACGGCCTCGTCCAGGGTCAGGTCCGGGATGCCGAGATCGGCGGCGCAGCCGGGCAGGCGCAACTGGCCGACGCACCAGTCCGGCCGCCAGTCGGCGATGCCGTAGGCGGTCTTGGCCGCCAACGTATCGCGCACGTCGCCGAGGAACATCAGGTAGGGCGTTTCGATCTGCATCTCGCGGGCACCCATCGCAATCGCGGTCTTCCGAACCGTTCCCGCCGTCTATGCGCGAAGCGGGCGGTGCTGCCAAATGCCGGACGACGACCGACCGCCACGGGCGGAGTTCCGCGAAACGATCTGGCGCCGACGAGGCCGCGTCAGTCCTCAGCGAGGATGGCGAACGAAGCGGATCGGGACCGTGATCACCATGTGGGACATCGGAGCGCCTTCGGGGAACGGGATGTAACGCGCGCCCACTCGAAGGATCTCCTTGGCAAGGGAGTCGATATACGGAGACCCGGAACTCTCCTTGATATGAAATTCCTCGATGATTCCCGAACGGTTTATCGTGAACATCACCGTCGTCATCCCACTGAATTGGGAGCGGTAGCCGGTGTTTCGCGCACGAACGAGGATAATCTTTGCAAGCTCGATCTGATATTCGCGCATCGGGCCGGAAAATTGGTCCGGATCGAGCCTCCAGGCAAACGAGGAGGGGATCGACACGAATATCAGACAGATTGCGACGGCGATTCTCAAAACATAGAGTTTACTCATTGATAGCGCCACGGCTCTCGCCAATCTTGAATACTAATTCTGTGAAACATAGCCATTAGAAGATCGCCGCCGCAAGCCTTCCGTAACGGCCCGTCGTTGGCCGCCCCCCGGCAGGCATTCCATCACGCGGTGACATCCGGCGAGCGCTCGTCCGACCGGCGCGGTGCACTGACGGAATCGGCACTTGCGGTCGGCATCGTTGTCGGGTGTGGTCCGCGGCGACCAAAGGCTGAAGGGGAGACGGCCATGAAGATGTACGGCAACTGGCGCTCGGCCGCCGCTTTCCGGGTGCGCATCGCCCTCAACCTCAAGGGCCTCGCCTGCGAGGAGACCTTCATCGATCTCGATGCCGGCGACCAGTTCAAGCCCGAGTATCTCGCCATCAACCCGCAGGGCGCCGTGCCGGCCTTCTTCGACGGCGACGGCCCTCCCCTCACCCAATCGCTGGCGATCCTCGACTATCTCGAGGACATCCATCCCGAGCCGGCCCTGCTGCCGAGCGATCCGAAAGCCCGGGCGCGCGCCCGCTCCCTGGCGCAGGTGGTCGCCTGCGATACTCATCCGCTCTATGTTCCGCGGGTGCGCAACTACCTGATGTCGGCCTACGACATCCCGAAGGACGGCATGATGGGGTTCGTGCGGCACTGGTTCGAGACCGGGCTCAAGACGCTGGAGACCCGCCTCGCCCACGAGCCCGGCACCGGCCGCTATGCGCAGGGAGACGCGATCAGCCATGCCGATCTCTGCCTCGTGAGCCTCTGGGTCGGCACCGGCATCTTCGGCGTCGAGACCGCGCCCTATCCCACCGTGAGGCGGATCGCCGAGGATTGCCTGGGGCAGGAGGCGTTCGCCAGGGCGCATCCCCTGCGCCAGCCCGGCGCGCCCGCGTGAGAATATCGGCCGGGCTGCGTAGCTGAGGCTGCCGTTCAAAAAAGATTTTGCCTATAAGACCCGAGCGGAGAAAAAGGCGGGCTGCCTGCCGCTCAAGTTTAAGGGACGAGGGACGCATGGTACCGGGCGAAACCGTGGACAACCTCCACCGCATCGTGGTCGTCGGTGGAGGCGCGGCTGGGCTTCAGCTCGCCACCAAGCTCGGCGACACGCTGGGCCGGAAGGGCAAGGCGCACGTCACCCTCGTGGACAGGGCACGGACCCATATCTGGAAGCCGCTGCTGCACGAGGTCGCCGCGGGCAGCCTCGATGTCGGCCACCACGCCGTGGACTATCTCCACCACGCGCATCAGCATCATTTCCGCTATCGCATCGGCTCGATGACGGGGCTCGACCGGACCGCGCGCACGATCCAGCTCGCCGCGAGCCACGATGCCGAGGGCCGCGAGGTCACGCCCGTCCGCTCGATCCCCTACGACACGCTGGTCCTGGCGGTGGGCTCGACCACCAACGATTTCGGCACGCCGGGGGTGAAGGAGAACGCCATCGCCCTGGACACGCCGGACCAGGCGGTGCGGTTCCATCAGCGCCTCGTCAACGGCATGCTGCGCGCACACACCCAGGTCGGGCCGGTGCGCCCCGGCCAGCTCCACGTGACGGTGATCGGGGCCGGCGCCACCGGCACCGAACTGGCGGCGGAGCTTCATCGCACCACCCGCGACGTGGCCTCCACCGGCCTCGACAAGATCGACCCCGCCAAGGACCTGAAGATCACCCTCGTCGAGGCGGCGAGCCGGATCCTGCCGGCCGTCCCCGAGCGTCTCTCTGCGGAGGTGATGGCGCTGCTGAACAAGATCGGCGTCGAGGTCCGCACGCAGGCACGGGTGACGGAAGTCCGAGCCGACGGCGTCCAGCTCGCCGATGGCGGGTTCATCCCCTCCGAACTCGTGGTCTGGGCGGCCGGCGTGAAGGCGCCGCCGTTCCTGCAGGAGATCGGCGGCCTCGAGACCACGCGCAACAATCAGCTCGTGGTCACGCCGACGCTCCAGACCACGCGCGATCCCGACATCTTCGCCATGGGCGATTGCGCCTATCTGGTGGAGCAGGGCTCGGACACGCCGATCCCGCCGCGTGCGCAGGCGGCGCACCAGCAGGCGAGCCATCTCATCAAGCAGATCCCGATCAAGATGGCCGGGGAGCCCCTGAAGCCGTTCAAGTACCGGGATTTCGGCTCGCTGGTGTCCCTCGGGGAATATTCCACGGTGGGCAACCTGATGGGCTTCATCCAGGGAAAGAACATGTTCATCGCCGGGCTGTTCGCGCGGATGATGTACTGGTCGCTCTACAAGATGCACGAGCGCGCCCTGCACGGCACGATCAAGACCGCCCTCGACGCCACGGCCCGCGCCCTGACGCGGCGCACGGAGCCGCGGGTCAAGCTTCATTGAACGACCGGATTCGCCGGGGGCCGTGCCGCGCCCCCGGCAGGAACGTGACGAGACACGATCATGATCGACATCATCCAGGGCCTGCAGCAGCGCAATCCGACGCTCGGCCCCTACGTCCTCGTGCTGCGCTCGGATTCCCGCGCACGAGATCCCTCCGACCCGGCACGTCTCTGCGCCGAGGCGGAGGCCTGGATCGCCGAGAAGACCCCCGGCGCGCGTCTGTCTCAGGAGACCGTCCTGATCGCTCCTTATCCGGGTGGAATGCCCACCGAGCGCAGTGTCTCGGTCATGGCCTTCAAGGATGCCATGCAGCTCGCCGCCTTCGCCACGGCCTGGACGGCGGAACCCGAGCCGGAAGACGAGCCGACACCCGAGACCGAGTGATACCGGACGGTCAGGCGGCTTGCAGCATCCTGATCGTTCCAAGGGTACCGTCCCGGACGACGACGAGGCGCTGGACCAGCAGAGCGAGGTCGTCCCCGTTGCGGCAGGCGGTTTCGATCTCGCGGCAGAGATCCGACAGACCGACGAAGCCGAGCAGCCCGGCGGCCGACACCATGACGTGCGCGTCGTAGGCCAGATCCGCCGGCTCCATGCCCGACAGATCCACGGCCTGCGGCGACGATCCGAACCGGTCGATGAGTTCGTCGGCCAGCATCGACAGCAGGACCGTCGCCCGCTCCGGTCCCACCATGTCCCTCAGCGACTCGTAGACCTCGCGATCCAGGATGGTCGGTAGGGCCGGCGCGTCGCCGGCAGCCACGGGGCCGCTCCAACGGGCGATGGCCGCGTAGAGCGCATCGCGCTTGAACGGCTTGCCGACATGATCGTCCATGCCGGCGGCCGTCAGCGAGGCGACCTTCTCGGGCAGGACGTTGGCGGTCATGGCGATGATCGGCACCGCGCAGGCGGGGGCAGGCAGGGCGCGGATCAGGCGCGTGGCGGCGAGCCCATCCATGCCGGGCATCTGGACGTCCATGAGGACGAGATCGAAAGCGAGCGGTCCGCCCGCATGGGCCTGGATCGCGGCCACCGCCTCGGCACCGTTGCCCACCACGTCGACACTGTGGCCGGCGAGTTCGAGGACCGCCCGAGCCAGGGTCTGGTTCACCGGAACGTCCTCGGCGACGAGGATCCGCACCGGCCTCGGGACCAAGGCGTTCCTCGCCACCACTCTCCCCTCCCCGGCCTCAGCGGGGCCGCTCGCCGCCTCCGCGCGCGGCAGGGCGAGGGTGAACCAGAAGGTCGATCCTTCGCCGGGACGGCTCGTGACCCCGATTTCCCCATCCATCATCGAGACGAGACGGCGGCAGATGGCGAGGCCGAGTCCGGTGCCGCCGAAGCGACGGCTGATGGAGGAATCGACCTGGCTGAAGCGCTGGAACAGATGGATCTGCTCCTCCTCCGAGATGCCGATACCGGTATCCACCACCTCGAAGCGCAGGACGGGGCCGCCCGCCTCCTCGCCGCATTGGCTGACGTTCAGGGTGACGGAACCCGCAGGAGTGAACTTCACCGCGTTGTTGAGGAGATTGAGCAGGACCTGCCTGAGCCGGTTCGCATCCCCCAATGCCCAGGGCGGCAGCGCGGGGTCGAGCCGCGAGAGGATGGTCACGGGGCTCTTGAGCGCGCTGCCGCGCACGATCTCCACCGTATTCTCGATGAGGTCGCGCAACGGGAAGGGCAGCAGTTCCAGGGTGAACTGCCCCGCCTCGATCTTCGAGAAGTCGAGAACGTCGTTGACGATGGTGAGAAGCGCGGCGCCCGCCCCTCCGATCAGTTCGAGGCGGTGCCTGTCGTCCGGCGTCCGGCTCGGCTCCTCCAGCAGGAGGTCGGCATAGCCGAGGATGCTGTTGAGCGGCGTCCGGATCTCGTGGCTCATGGCGGCGAGGAATTCGCTTTTCGCAGCGCTGGCCTGCTCGGCCCTGACTGTGGCCGCCTGCAACGCGGCCTCCACCGTCTTGCGCTCGGTGATGTCGAAATGCAGGCCCACCATCCGATAGGGCGCGCCGGCCGCGTCGTAGAGCACGCGACCGCAGGTCGAGATCCAGCGCTCCTCCGCGTCCACGACAATGCGGTACTCGGCGACGTAGTTGGTCCGGTTTCGGATCGCGTTGGCTGCTTCCTCTCGGACCGCCTCCCGGTCATCGGGATGGACCAGCGGGATCCAATCCTGGACGGGCATGGCCCGGGCGCCCTCGCAGGGGAGGCCGAACAGGCCGACGGCTTTCGGGCTGAGGGTGATGGTATCCGTCCAGAGGTCGAGATCCCAGGTGCCCGCATCGGCCGCGTCCTGGGCGATGCGCAGCAGGTCGGTGGTCTCCTCCAACCGCTGGCGTGCAGTGATGATGTCGTCGATGTCGAGGGCGGTGCCGAGCCATTCGGCGGCATCGGGCGCCCGGTCGTCATGGGTCGGGATCGGGATCATCACGATCTTGTGCCAGCGGTAGACGCCGTCATGGCGGCGCAGGCGTCCCTCAACCGTGAAGGTCCGCCCCCAGGCATGGGCGTTCCGCCAGGCGACCGCCATGCGTTCGGCATCGTCGGGATGGTTGCGCGCCGTGCGCTCGGTCCGCTCGGGACCGATATCGCCGTAGAAAGCGGTGAAGGCCGGATTCACATAGGTCGCCGTCCCGTCCGGCGGGCGGGTCGTCCAGATCAGGGCGGGCAGAGCCTCCGCGAGGGTGCGGTAGCGATCCTCGCTACGCTGGAGCTCGAGTTCCGCCGCGCGGCGCTCGGTGATGTCGCGGGTGATCTCGGCATAGCCGACCACGGCCCCCTCGTCGTCGCGGATGGCGTCGATGGCGACGCTGGCGAAGAATTGCGAGCCGTCGCGGCGAACCCGCCAGCACTCGAACTTGAGCCGCCCCTCATAGGCGGCGGTGGCGAGCGCGATGCGCGGCGCCCCCGCTTCGAGCCCCTCCGTCGTATAGAAGCGCGAGACGTGGCGCCCGATGGCGTCCTTCGCGGAATAGCCGGTGATCCGCTCCGCCCCGCTGTTCCAGTTGGCGACGTGGCCGGTCCGGTCCAGGGTGACGAAGGCGCAATCGCTCACCGCGTCCACGAGACGGCGGAACTGACTCGTCCGCTCCCGCAGGGCGGCGTCGGAATTGCGGGCGTCCGTCACGTCGATGGCGGTGCCGACCAGACCGACGGCCAGACCCGCCACGTCGCATTCGCAGATGCCGCGAACGACCATCGTCCGGACCTCCCCATCCGGACGAACCATCCTCGCTTCGAAGGCGAAAGCCCCCCTTCGCTCCAGCGCATCGGAGATGCTGGAGCGAACCAACTCACGGTCGTCGGGATGATGCAGATCGATGGCCCGCTCGAAGGACGGGGCGAAGGTCGCGGGATCGAGCCCGGAGATCACGTAGATGCCCGTGGACCAGAAGGTCTGGCCATCGGCGAGCCGGACGCGCCAATGGCCGATCCCGGCGACCTCCTCCGCCATGGAGAGCAGGTGATGCGCGCTGGCGAGCGCGCTCTGGCGCTGCTGCAACTCTTCCCGCTGGTCGGCGATGGTCGCCTGGTGGGCCGCGCGTTCCTCGGCCTCGCGGACCAGCCTCACATGGGCGTCCGCGAGGCGAAGATGGGCGGTGACGGTGGCCGCGAGGTCGTGCAGAGCCGCTTCATCCTCCACGCCGAACGGGCGCGGCGTGCTGTGCATGAGACAGAACGAGCCGACGCGGAAACCCGATTCGAGGCACAGCGGCACGCCGGCGTAGAAGACGATGGGATCGGGGCCGGTCACCAAGGGGTTTCTGGCGAAGCGCGGATCGAGGCGCGCATCCGGCACCACGAGCATGTCGCCACCGGCGATGGTGTGATGACAGAACGATTCGAGGCGCGGCATCTCCTTGTGGCCGAGATCGCAGTCCGACTTGATCCACTGCCGGTCGGAATCGATGAGGGCGACATAGGCCTTCTCGACCCCGAAAAGGCGTTTGGCCGTGCGCGACACCGCCTCGAAATGCTCTTCGGGAGGCGTATCGAGGATACCCAGGCCGTGAAGCGCGGCGACGCGCTCGGCTTCATGAGACGGCGTGATCAAGGATCGGGCCTCGTTGAGCTGCGGTGGCAGCCTTGCGGAGCATCACATATGCGGGTCGCTAGGATAACGTTCTATGTCTCGCGTGAGAATTTCGCCCTTCGCCGCCTCATTCGCGACGGCGCACGGCATCATTTCCTTCGCCGGCGAGACGTCGCCGCCCCGGCGATGGACGCAGCGTGAGATGTCAGGTGGTCGATCGCTGTCGAAACACCCAGCGAACGCGTGCGGCCTCGAGCCCCCATACCATTCCAAGCATCATATAGAGGTGACGCCACTTCTCGATATCGATCTGAAATGCCTGGAGGAAGAACATCAGAAGGGCCGGAAACACGATCTGGGCGAGCCCCTGATAGGGTGACGGTTTGAGGCACAGGCGAAACCCGACGAAGATCGATGTCAGGACGATGGAGACGAACGCGAAACCTCCGAGCCAGCCGCCATTCGCGAAACTGCCGATGTAGGAATTGTGCGGCTCCAGATCGAAGACCACGCGCCATCTCAGCGGCCCGAAACCGAGGGGGCGATCGATGAGCATCGGGATGCCGCGGCGCTGATTGCCGAACCGTCCGGTCTCGCCTTCGTCGTAATCCTTTGTGACCTGCGCCCGGTCGGTGAACCGCTCGGAGACACCCTCCATCGACAGGAGGCCGCCGATCAGGAGCGCGCCGACGAGGACGGTGAGGGCCGACAACCGGGCGATGCGCCGCCGAATGGCCCGCGACGGAGAGGTTGCCCATGTGAGGCCGATCGTCAGGCAAATGCCGAGGAGGCACGCTCCCCAGGATCCGCGCGAGAACGAGAGGAAGACGCAGGCCAGCAGGACGAGCAGCGCCATTGCCGACAGGAACACCTGTCGCGTCTCCCCCACCAGCATCCTGCGGATGAGATACAGCACCGACAGGATGAGGAAGGATCCGAGCAGATTGGGGTCCTGGAACACGCCCGAAGCGCGTCCGTCCATCTTGAACAGCACGTCTTCGCCGAGCACGTCGAAATAGCTGAAGATGCCGCAGATCGCGGCAAAGAGCGCTCCCGCGAGGTACGCCTTGAGGACGAAACCGACTCTGTCGGACGTATCGTCCGAGAAGAACATCACGAAGAAGATACCGGTCAACCCGAGATAGACGGCCTGATAAGTCCAATCGACCGAATTGCTCTCGTCGAGATAGGGGATCAGCGCGATGACGATCGCCACCAGATAGATCAGCAGAAGTGCGACGATGACGATCGTCGAGCGGTAGAACCTGATCCCCAGCAGGAACCACAACGCGATCGTCGGCAATGCCAGAAAATCATAGGGCGACGGCTTCATGAAGGTGAAGCACGTGAAGAAGATGACCAGCGCCAACAGCGCGTAGCCGAGGGTGTGAAGCGAGCCCGACGAGACGCGGCGAGGAGCAGCCGACGCCATAGCGACGCCCGCCTCACTCGCGCTCCATCTCCCGCCTGCCGCCATTCCGCCCGTCCAACCCACCTCAGGATATGCGCCCGGCCTCAGCATGAGGCAGTCCCGTCAGCGAAGGCTTAAGCAGGCGGCGTTGCATCCCTCGCATGCTGAGGACTGTCGCCCAAGCGTCAGGCTGTCGCTGTCCTGGGAGGCCGGGGGCGGACCAGGATTCCCTGGATGAAGCGGGTCACCGGCCGTTCCACGAACCGGTGCACGAACACGGCAAAGACACAGCAGGATACGACCGTGAAGGCGAGCATCGGCCACGCCCTCGTCGTTTCATCGAGGCCTGCCCATTGCATGGCCTTTCGGATCCCGACGATCACGAAAGGATGGCTCAGGTAGAGCGCATACGATGCGTCGCCCAGATGGACCCCGAGCTTGGAGAGACGGGAAGGCTGCCCCTGACGGCCGAGGACGGCTGCGCAGACGATCAAAGCTGCGGGGAGTCCCCAGCCGAGGACGCGCCAGGCGTCGTTGGGCGTCGTCCAATCGATGGCCTGATGCGACGAGTCGATTGGGTCGGCTATGAGGATGGCGACCCCGCCGACGAGAAAGGCTCCCCGGATCAGTCCCGATAAAACCACACCATGGCAGAGGAGCAGAGCGATCCCCATGCCGAAGACGAATTCGAGAACGATCGGGCGGGTCCAGAAGAACGGGGCGGCGGCACTCGGCTGCAGGACGAATCCCATGAGAACGAGTCCACCGAGCAGGGCCGCCACAGCGATCACCGTTCGACTGCGTCGCAAGGCGATGAAGACCGCGAAGACGACATAGAAAAACATCTCGTAATTCAGCGTCCATCCGAGTTCGAAGACGGGCATTGGAGCCTCATGCCCCGTGGCATAGGCTGGCCAGAAGGCAAAGGATGCGACGATGCTCGGCCAGCCGGGAAATTCCTTGGTCGTGCCCACGAGCGCGATCACGAGAAACAGGATGTAGAAGGCTGTGAACATCCAATAGAGCGGGACGATCCGCGCCACTCGCCGCGCCAAAAACTCGATCGATGCACCCTTTCGTCCAAATAGATCTTTGGACGCGTAGACCATGATGAAACCGGAGATGACGAAGAAGATATCGACACCAGCGCGCCAAGGTAACAGATGAACACGCTCGAACGAACCGCCGAGCTTCAACGTCTGCACGAGGGTGTGATGCTGGGCATGGCCGAAAACGACCATGAATGCCGCCAGTCCTCGCAGGATCTGAACGGAAACGATCTGTTTCACAGGGCGCGGCCTCGCCAGCGGCATGATGCCGGTCGCAGCGGATGATGAGTCCGGGCCGGTTAAATCCCGATAAAGCCGGTCGCGGAAAACGGGGTCCGGGGTCGGATCATCCGATCAGCCCCCGCACGAGCGCGCGGAACTGGTCGCCCCGATCTTCGAAACTCTTGAACTGGTCGTAGGAGGCACAGGCCGGCGAGAGAAGGACCACCGGCTCCGGCGCTTCTGATCTCGCAGCAGCCTCCGCCGTCTGCTTCGTCGCCACGTCCAGGGTGCCGCAGCGCGTGTAGGGCACCCTCCCCTCCAGCGTCGCGGCGAAGGCGTCGCTCGCCGCGCCGATGAGGTAGGCGTGGGCGACGCGGTCGAACAGCGGTGCCAGCAGGTCGATGCCGCCCTCCTTCGGCTTGCCGCCGAGGATCCAGTGGATGTCGCGGAAGGCCGTGAGGGCCTTCTCGGTGGAATCCGCGTTGGTCGCCTTGGAATCGTTGACGAACAGAACCCGCCCGCGCCGGCCGACCTCCTCCATCCGGTGCGGCAGGCCAGGGAAACTCACGAGTGCCGATGCGATCTGCCCATCGGTCACGGCGAGAGCCTGGGCCACGGCGATGGCGACGGCGGCGTTCTGCCAGTTATGCGCGCCCCGGAGCGAGCCGATGCCGGAGACATCCGCGATGGCCTCCCCGGAGCGCCCGGCCACGATCCCGTCGCGGACGGTCAGCCCATCTACGTCCTGTTGCGCGACACCGATCCGTACGAGGGGTCCCCGATGCCGGTCGGCGATGGCGCGGCTCGGCTCGTCGTCGACGCCGACCACCGCGAGGGCGGAGCCCCGGATCAGCCGTTCCTTGATCGCCGCGTAGTTTTCCATCGTCCCATGCCGGTCGAGATGGTCGGGCGTGATGTTGAGGAGCACTCCGACGCTCGGGTTCAGGGACGGCGTCAGGTCGATCTGGAACGAGGACAGTTCGATGACATGGTAGCGCCCCGGAGCCGGCGGCTCCAGCGACAGGATCGCCGTGCCGATATTGCCGCCCATCTGAACGTCGAGGCCCGCGTCGCTCAGGATATGCGCGATCAGCGCCGTGGTGGTGGACTTGCCGTTGGTGCCCGTGATGGCGACGAACGGCGAATTAGGCGCGATCTTGGCTCGCTCGCGGCAGAACAGCTCCACGTCGCCGACGATCTCGATTCCGGCCGCCTTGGCGAGATCGACGGTCCAATGCGGCGCGGGATGGGTCAGCGGTACGCCGGGGGCCAGGATCAGGGCGGAGAAGCCCGACCAGTCGGCGCTGCGCAGATCCGCGACGCCGATGCCCCGTTCGCGCGCCCTGGCCCGGCTCTCGGGGCTGTCGTCCCAGGCGACGACGCGGGCGCCCCCGGCCTGGAGCGAGACCGCCGTGGCGAGGCCGGAGCCGCCGAGGCCGAACAGGGCGACCGTGCGGCCGGCGAAGGTGGTGGCGGGGGTCATGCGGGTCTCGAACTCGCCAATGCTCTGATCTCTGTCCCCCTCCCTCTACCTCATCCTGAGGCGCCCGCGCGAGCGGGCCTCAGGACGAGGTGATCGGCGGGAGGAAGACCGGTTGTGGCGGACCATCATACGACGCTCAGCGCAGCTTCAGCGTCGCGAGGCCGGCGAGCGCCAGGATCACGGCGATGATCCAGAACCGGATCACGACCTGCGGCTCCTTCCAGCCCTTCTGTTCGAAATGGTGGTGGATCGGCGCCATGCGGAAGACGCGCTTGCCGGTGAGCTTGAACGAGGCGACCTGGATGATCACCGACATGATCTCCAGGACGAACAGGCCGCCGACGATGGCCAGCACGATCTCGTGCTTCGTGGCGACAGCCACGGTGCCGAGCAGGCCGCCGAGGGCGAGCGACCCGGTATCGCCCATGAAGATCTGCGCCGGGGGGGCGTTGAACCACAGGAAGCCGAGCCCGGCGCCGATCACCGCGCCGCAGACGACGGCGAGTTCGCCGGTGTCGCGGACGTAATTCACCTGGAGGTAGTTGGCGGTGAAGACGTTGCCGACGAGATAGGCGATGACCCCGAACGTGCCGCAGGCGATCATCACCGGCACGATGGCGAGGCCGTCGAGGCCGTCCGTGATGTTCACCGCGTTGCCGGCGCCGACGATGACGAAGCCGGCGAACAGGACATAGAACCAGCCGAGGTTGAGGAGCGCATCCTTGAAGACCGGGAAAGCGAGCTGGTTCTGGAGCGCGGGCGCCGAATAATACGAGATCAGGGTGCAGGCCGAGATGGCGATGGAGGCTTCGAGCAGGAGCCGGAACTTGCCCGAGAACCCCTTATGCGACTGCTTCGTCACCTTGAGGTAGTCGTCGTAGAAGCCGATGGCGCCGAATCCGAGGGTCACGGCCAGCGTCACCCAGACGAAGTGATTGCGCGGATTGGCCCAGAGCAGGATCGCCACGATGGCGCCGGCCAGGATCATGAGCCCGCCCATGGTCGGCGTGCCGCGCTTGGTCAGGTGGGTCTGAGGCCCGTCCTCGCGGATCGGCTGCCCCTTGCCCTGGCGCAGGCGAAGCAGCGAGATGATGAGCGGCCCGAACCAGAACACGAACAGGCCCGCCGTGAACAGCGCGCCGCCGGTACGGAAGGTGATGTAGCGGAAGACGTTGAGGGGCGAGAGCGTGCCGCTCAGGTCCGACAGGAGATACAGCATCCGACACCCGGTCGCGGTTTGTCTGGGAATGGATCGTCGGGGTTGGAGGAGGCCGCGCGCCTTTCCATCCCCGCCATGCCGCCCGGCTCGCGGGCTCTCCCGGCGAGCCGGGCCTGACACGGAGGTCTATTGGCGGATCGCGGCCTGCGCCGACTCGGCGCGGTCCACGGCGCCCGCGTAGCGGGCTTTGAGGGCTTCGACAATGCGGCCCATGCGGATGCTGTTCGATCCCTTGACCATCACAGCGTCTCCGGCGCGCAGGGCACCCAGGAGCGGATCGACGAGATCCGACGACGCTCCGGCCGAGACGCCGCGCCGGCTCACCGGCAGCGCCTCGAACAGGTGGCGCATCATCGGGCCGGCGGTGAAGACGAGATCGATCCCGGCCTCTTCCACGGCCGAGGCGAGGGAGCGATGGTGCTCTTCCGCCGCCGCTCCGAGTTCCAGCATGTCGCCGAGGACCGCGATGCGGCGCCCGCGCGATCCGGTCTCGATGCCGGACAGGGTGGCCAGGGCCGCGCGCACCGAGGCCGGGTTGGCGTTGTAGCTCTCGTCCACCAGGAAGGCCTCGCCGTCCTTGAGCTTGAGCGCCGTGCGCTCGCCGCGCCCGACGGGGGGCTTCAACGCGGCCAGGGACAGGGCGGCTCGCGCCAGGTCGGCGCCCAGGGCATGGACCACCGCCATGACGCCCAGCGAGTTCATCGCCGTGTGCCGGCCGGGCGTTCCGAGCTGGTAGGTGACGGGGATACCCATCACCGATGCGTCCACCACGGAGAGATCGGGCCGCATGACGATACGAAGGGCGCGGACATCCGCCTCCTCGTGCTCGCCGAACGTGACGACGCGGCCAGCCTGCGAGGCATGGGCATGGGCGAGCAGGCGCGAAAAATTCGGATTGTCGCGGTTGATGATGGCGGTCCCGCCGACGCTCAGCCCGGAGAAGATCTCGCCCTTGGCATCGGCGATGGCCGAGAGCGAGGCGAAATGCTCGATATGCACCGGCTCGACGGTGGTGATCAGCGCGATGTCCGGCCGGACCATGGCGGTCAGCGGCACGATCTCGCGCGCGTGGTTCATGCCGATCTCGAACACGCCGTAATCGCTGTCGGCGGGCATCCGCGCCAGGGTCAGCGGCACGCCCCAATGGTTGTTGTAGGAGGCGATGGACGCATGGGTCCGCCCCTGCGCGGACAGGACGTGGAGCAGGGCCTCCTTCGTGCCGGTCTTGCCGACGGAGCCGGTGACGGCGACGATGCCGGCATCCGTGCGCCGGCGCGAGGCCGCCCCGAGGGCACGCATGGCCTCGAGGATCGGATCCTCGCCCGCTCCCGACACGGCAAGGACGCCGCCCGCCCCGGAGAATTCCTCGGCCCGGTCGGCGGCGACCACTGCCGCTCCGGCACCGCGCGCCAGGGCATCGCGAACGAAATCATGGCCGTCCCGCGCCTCGCCGCGAATGGCGAAGAACAGGTCGCCCGGCTGCAGCGTCCGCGTGTCGATGGAGGCACCGGTGATCGGCTTCGGATTGCCGAGCAGGCTGCCGCCGGTGGCGGCTTCCAGGGCCTCGGGGGTCCAGAGGGGCGAGGCAGTCATCGGCGAGTCACTCGTAATGAACGGTCGGACGCATCCCCTCTCCCCGCCTGCGGGGAGAGGGCCGTGTCTCCCCCCTGTCGGGGAGCACGGCGAGGCGGCAGCCGATGGTGAGGGGGCGACGACGGACGAGTCTCCTCCGGAGATCCCCCCTCACCGTCGCTCCGCTTGCTTCCTGCACGGCGAGGTGCAGGAAGCCCTCTCCCCGCCTGCGGGGAGAGGGGGACGCACACCCTTCGCATCGGATCGACCGACGACCGTTTCACGCCCCCACCTCCGCGATCGCAGACCGGATCACCTCGTGATCCGAGAACGGGAGCACCTGTGCGCCCACGATCTGGCCGGTTTCATGACCCTTGCCGGCCACCACCAGCACGTCGCCGGGCCGGAGCCCGCGCATGGCGGTGCGGATCGCCTCGGCCCGGTCGCCGATCTCGATGGCGCCGGGAGATGCGGCGAGGATGGCGGCGCGGATCGAGGCCGGATCCTCGCTGCGCGGATTGTCGTCGGTGACGATGACGAGGTCGGCTTTGCGTGCCGCGATGGCGCCCATGAGCGGGCGCTTGCCGGTGTCGCGGTCGCCGCCACAGCCGAAGACGCAGGTCAGGCGACCTGTCGCGAAGGGGCGGAGCGCGTCGAGCACGCTCTCCAGGGCTTCGGGCTTGTGGGCGTAATCCACGAGGCAGAGGGCGCCGTTGACCTCGCCGATCCGCTCCATGCGGCCGGGCACGCCGGTGAGGTGTTCGAGGGTGGCGAGAACGTCCGCCATGCGGTCGCGTCCGATGGCGGCGCCGACGAGGCCGGCGGCGAGGAGCGCGTTCTCCACCTGGAAGGCGCCGACGAGGGGCAGGTCGACCCGGTGCGTCCCCGGCTCGTCTCCGAGCCGAATCGTCAGAACCTGGGCGAAGCCTTCGGTCCGGGCATCGACGAGGCGGATGGCATCGCCCTTCATGCCGGTCGTCAGGACATCGTGCCCGGCGGCACGCGCGGCCTCGATGACCCGGTCGCCATAGGGACCATCGGCATTGACGATCACGGGCCGGCCATCCGGCAGGAGCGTCGTGAACAGCCGCAGCTTGGCCTGGAGATACTCCTCGATGGTGGCGTGATAATCGAGGTGGTCGCGGCCGAGATTGGTGAAACCGGCCACAGTGAGCGTCACGCCGTCGAGGCGGCGCTGCTCGATCCCGTGGGACGACGCCTCCATGGCGAGATGGGTGATGCCGTCATCCGCCAGCCGCGCCAGGGTCTCGTGCAGCGAGACCGGATCGGGCGTGGTCAGCGAGCCGTATTGCGCGCCGCGATCGGTGACGATGCCCACCGTGCCGAGGCTCGCCGAGGCGAATCCCAGACGCGACAGGATCTGGCGGACGAAATCGGCCACCGAACTCTTGCCGCTGGTCCCGGTGACCGCGATCACGGTCTGCGGCTGGCGGCCGGAGAAGCGCGCGGCGGCGAGCGCCAGGACACGGCGCACGTCGGGAACGGCAATCCAGAGAGCCTCTGCCGGCAGGTCGGCGGGCCGGTCGCCCTCCCCCAGGATGGCGACGGCGCCATCCGCGAAGGCCTTGGCCGCGAAGACCTTGCCGTCCACCCGCGTTCCCGGCACCGCCACGAAGACGCCGCCGGGAACGACCCGGCGGCTATCGGCGGTGATGCCATGCACGGCATTTCCCGCCGCAGCACCGAGGTCGGCCTCGGGAAACAATCCGCCGAGGGTCATGCCGCTCATCGCCCGTCGAGCATCGTCGCGTGATACGCGCCGAGCTTCACCATGAGGGGGAACGGCTTCACCGGCGGATCGAATTGCGGCGGCAGACCGATGATCGGGGCGACGCGCTCGATCACCCGCCCGGTGACGACGCCCGAGTTCCAGGCGGCGGTGGCGTAGCCGCCGGATTCCGGCAGGCCCTGCGGCTCGTCCATGATGGTGACGAACAGGTATTTCGGGTTGTTCATCGGCGCGGCGGCCATGAAGGTCGTGAACAGGCGGTTCTTCACGTAGCGGCCGTGGATCACCTTCTCGGCGGTGCCGGTCTTGCCGCCCACGTAGTAGAGCGGGATCGACGCCTTCTTGGCCGAGCCTTCCACCGCGTTGAGGCGCATAATGAAGCGCATCGCCTCACTGGTCTCGGGCTTGAGCACGCGGGTCGCCTTCTTCAGCGCCTCGGCCTCGGTGGTCTTGAGGAAGGTCGGCACGATGAGGTTGCCGCCATTGGTGATGGCGCCCACCGCCGCCGCCGCCTGGAGGGGGGCCACCGCGAGACCGTGTCCGAAGGCGATGGTGATGGTGTTGATCTCGGTCCAGCGCGAGGGAACGATGGGCTCCGCGCTCTCGGGCAGTTCCGTCCGCATCCGGTCGGTGAGGCCCATCTTCTTCAGGAAGGCCTTGTGGCCGGGCACGCCGATGCCGAGCGCCATCTTGGCCGAGCCGATGTTGGAGGAGTGCGTGAACACCTCCGGCATGGTGATGGTGCGGTTGGTGCCGTGATATTCGTGGATCTTCTGCCGGCCCCAGGTGAGCACGCCGCCGCGGGTGTCGAAGGTGGAATTGACGTTGTACTTGCCGGAATCGAGCGCCATGGCCAGCGTCATCGCCTTGAAGGTCGAGCCCATCTCGTAGACGCCGACATTCATCCGGTTGATCCGGTCGGGATTGTTCGCCTCGGCCGGGTTGTTCGGGTCGAAATCCGGCAGGGAGGCGAGCGCGATCACCTCGCCGGTGGTCACGTCGAGGATCATGCCCGCCGCGGCCTTGGCCTTGAAGTGGTCGAGGCCCCAGGCGAGCTCGTCGCGCAGGGCGAATTGCGCCCGCAGGTCGATGGAGAGCTGGACCGGCCGGAGGTCGGTGGACTTGGCGACGAAGCCGAGGCTGTTGAGGTCCTTCAGGCCGGTATTGTCGATGTACTTCTCGATGCCGGCGATGCCGATATTGTCGAGGTTGGTGACACCCAGGATATGGGCCGCCGCCGTGCCGTTGGGGTAGACGCGCTTGTGGTCTGGCAGGAAGCCGACGCCCGGAATGCCGAGGCGATGCACTTCGAGTTGCTGCTTCGGGGTGATCTCGCGCTTGACCCAGACGAAGCCCTTCTTCGTCGAGAGCTTGGCGCGCAGGTCGGTGGCGTTGAGCTCGGGCAGGACGGCGGTGAGGAGCTCCACCGCCTCGTCCTTGTCGTAGATGTTCTTCGGCTCGGCGAAGACCGAAACCGTGCGGATGTCGGTGGCGAGGATCTCGCCGTTGCGGTCGACGATGTCGGGCCGGATCGCGGTGGTGGCCGCGGCGGCGACGCGGTTGTCGCCGTTATCGGCCTGGGGGAAGGCCGCCATCGCCACGAGCCGGCCGGCGATGGTGAGGAACACCACCGCGAAGCCGAGACCGACGAGGCCGACGCGGGCATAGGACCGCTCGATGGCCAGATGGAACATCGCCCGCACCACGCCCATCACCGTCCAGGGCGGACGTGCGGCGGGCGCCGGCTGCGGAGCGCTCCCGGGGTGGTGGGCGCCCCCGGCCTCTTCGGCGGTGTGGGGCGCGTGATCGTGAACGGTCTCGTCTGACACGGGACTACCTCGAAACCGTATTGGGCGTTCTGGTGGTTTGGACGGTGGTCGTCTTGGTCGCCGACGCGGTGGTCGTCGGCTTGGTGGTCGTGGTGCGCGTGGTGATCGAACCGGTCGTCCTCGGCTCGTCGGAGGACTTCGCCGCCGACTTCTCCTTGGGCGTCGCGGTGGCGGCCAGCAGGCGGCCGATCTCGTCGCCGCGGTCGGGACGCATCGGCAGGTCGGCGAGGCGTCCGAGATGGCTCACGCCGATGGGCTCCAGGGCGAGATGCCGCTCCACCGCCGCCTGCAGGCGGTCGGGGCGGGTCAGCAGCTGCCACTCGGCCCGCAGCACCGCGATGGCCTGCCGCTCCTTGTGGAGCTGGCTCTTGGCCTTCGAGACCTGACCGGCCTGGTACAGCGTGTCGTACTTGATCGAGTAGGCGTAGATCGCCGATCCGATCAGGCCGAGGATGGCGAGGACGTTCAGCAGACGGATCACCGACGCACTCCACCGCTCTTCGAGACGAGGTGACCGCGCTGGGCGGGAAGGGCCGCCAGCGCTTCGATGGCGGCCAGCGGCGGCGCGACGGGCGCCATGGTGCGC
>NZ_VRVC01000072.1:0-25938 GCF_008040005.1 Methylobacterium sp. WL19 | reverse complement strand
GGGTGTCGCGGCGCTCGGCGGCGGTGGCGGCGGCGGAAAGACGCCTCCAGACCTCGAAGAGATCCTCCGTCGCGGCCAGGACCGCCTACGCGGGATCATCCCCGGCGGGTCCATGGGCGGCGGCAAGGGTGTCGCCGTGGCCGGCGGCATCGTCCTGTTCATCTGGCTCGCCACCGGCATCTACACGGTCGCGCCTCAGCAGGTCGGCATCGAGACGATCTTCGGCCGCTACACGAACACCACCGGGCAGGGCCCGCATTACAACTTCCCCTATCCGATCGGCGCGGTGACGAAGCCGAATGTCGGGCAAGTGAACAGCGTCCAGATCGGCTACCGCGCCGGCGTCGGGTCGCAGTCGCGGTCCCGCGACCTGCCCGAGGAGAGCCTGATGCTCACGGGTGACGAGAACATCGTCGACCTCGATTTCGAGGTGCAGTGGCGCATCAACCCGCTGAAGGCGTCGGACTTCGTCTTCAATCTCGAGAACCCCGAAGGCACCATCAAGGCGATCTCCGAGAGCGCCATGCGCGAGGTGATCGGTCGCCGCAACATCCAGGCGATCCTCACCAACGAGCAGTCCAGCGTGGCCCAGGAGGTCAAGGAGATCACCCAGAAGGCCCTCGACGAGTACGGCGCCGGCGTGCGGATCGAGGTGGTCCAGCTCGTGGCGGTCAATCCGCCGCCGGATGTCAGGCCCGCCTTCATCGACGTCAACGCCGCCCAGCAGGATGCCGAGCGCGCGCAGAACGAAGCGCGCACCTATGCGAGCCGCGAGGTTCCGCAGGCGCGTGGTAAGGCCTCGCAGATCGTGCAGGCGGCCGAGGCCTACAAGACGCAGGCGACGGCGGATGCCACCGGTCAGGCGGCCCGCTTCCAGCAGGTCTACGAATCCTACAAGCTCGCACCGGCGATCAGCCGTGAGCGTATCTTCCTCGAAACGATGGAGCGGGTCCTGGGCTCGGTCAACAAGGTCATCATCGACCAGAACGGAACCGGCGTGGCCGGTGGTGCAACCGGCGCGGGCGTCGTTCCGGTGCTTCCGCTGACCGAATTCGGCAATCGCAACGCCAATCCGGGAGCCGCCCGATGAACGGTTCCGCACTCCGCACCGGCGGCGTCTTCCTCCTGGCGGTGATCGCCGTCGCCCTCTACGCCTCGGTCTTCACCGTGGGCCAGATGCAGCAGGCGCTGGTGATCCAGTTCGGCCGTGTCCGCACGGTCCTCAACCAGACGGGCACCGAGAAGCCCGGCCTCTACTTCAAGGTCCCGTTCATCGAGAACGTCGTCCTGTTCGACAAGCGCGTCCTCGACCTCGACCTCCCGGTCCAGACGCTCCTGACCGCCGACAGGCAGAACCTCGAAGTCGATGCCTTCGCGCGCTATCGCATCATCGATCCGCTGCGCTTCTACCAGTCGGCCAACAACGTGCTGCGCGCCAACACGCTGCTGGCGAGCTTCACCAACTCGTCGTTGCGCAACGTTCTGGCCCGCTCGACCCGTGACGCCATCGTGCGGACCGAGCGCTCGCACCTGATGAACGTCATCCAGGGCGACGTGAACACCCAGGCCAAGGAGCTCGGCGTCGAGATCGTCGACCTGCGCATGACCCGCGTCGATCTGCCGGCGCAGAACTCCACCGCCGTCTACAAGCGGATGATCACGGAGCGGAACCGCGAGGCCGCCGACATCCGCGCCAACGGCGACCAGATCTCGGCGACGATCAAGGCCAAGGCCGACCGTGACGTGACGGTGGTCCTGTCCGAGGCCAACCAGACCGCCGAGACCCTGCGCGGCCAGGGGGACGGCGACAGGAACCGCATCCTCGTCGAGGCCTTCGGGAAGGATGCAGACTTCTTCGCCTTCTACCGGTCGATGCAGGCCTACGAGACGAGCCTGAAGGGGCCGGAGACGCGCCTCGTCATCAACCCGAACTCGGACTTCTTCCGCTACTTCAACGATCCGCAGGGCCGCGCTCCGGCAACCGCCCCGCGGGCCACCGGAGCGGCGGATGCGGGCGCAACGACCGGCACGGCTCGCTGAAGCCCGGCCTCATCGCCCGACCGACCCTTGATCGTCCGCCACGGCGGACGATCTAATGCCTCGTTCCAACAAGAGGTCGACCATGATTTCCGCTGCGGGCGCCACGACGGCGCGACGTCCCCGGGCATTCCGCCACTCAGCACGCTCGGCCTTCGCCGCCCTGTCGCTCGCCACCACGGTGGCCATCACCGGCCTCGCCGGACCGGCCCTCGCCAAGGGTCCCGAGTCGCTCGCCGACCTGGCCGACAAGGTCACCGACGCGGTGGTGAACATCTCGGCCTCCACCACGGTGGAAGCCAAGGCGCCCGGCCGGACGATGCCCCAGCTGCCCCAGGGCACGCCGTTCGAGGATCTCTTCGAGGAGTTCTTCAACAAGCGGGGCCAGCGCGGCGACGGGGATTCCCCGCGCCCTCAATCGCGCAAGTCGAACTCCCTCGGCTCGGGGTTCATCATCGATGCCTCGGGCATCGTGGTGACCAACAACCATGTCATCGGCGACGCCAACGACATCCAGGTGATCCTGCACAACGGCACCAAGCTGAAGGCCGAGATCATCGGCAAGGATCCCAAGATCGATCTCGCCGTCCTGCGGGTGAAGCCCGAGGCCGACAAGCCGCTGAAGGCGGTGCCGTTCGGCGATTCGGAGAAGATGCGCCCCGGTGACTGGGTCATCGCCATCGGTAACCCGTTCGGCCTCGGCGGCTCGGTCTCGGCCGGCATCGTGTCCGCGCGCGGGCGCAACATCGAATCCGGCCCCTACGACAATTACATTCAGACCGACGCGGCCATCAACAAGGGCAATTCCGGCGGCCCACTGTTCAACATGGACGGCGAGGTCATCGGCATCAACACGGCGATCCTGTCGCCGACAGGCGGCTCGGTGGGCATCGGCTTCGCCGTTCCCTCCGCCACCGCGTCGCAGGTGATCGACCAGCTCCGCGAGTTCGGCGAGGTCCGCCGCGGCTGGCTCGGCGTGCGCATCCAGAACGTCGACGACGCCACCGCCGATGCTCTCGGCCTCAAGGGCGGCGCCAAGGGCGCGCTCATCGCGGGCGTCGACGAGAAGGGCCCCGCCAAGACGTCGGGCCTCGAGATCGGCGACGTCATCACCAAGTTCAACGGGACTGTGGTGAAGTCGTCGAGCGACCTTCCGCGCATCGTCGCTTCCACGCCGGTGGGTAAGGTGGTCGAGGTCATCGTGGTCCGCAAGGGCACCGAGACGACGAAATCTGTCACCCTCGGCCGCCTCGACGACCCGGAGAAGCCCCAGCTCGCCAACGCCAAGCAGCCGGAGGCGGCCGAGCCCGCCATCCGTCAGGCTCTCGGACTCAACCTGTCCGGGATCACTGACGAGCTGCGCCGCCGCTTCAGCATCAAGGACAGCGTGAAGGGCGTGGTCGTGACACGCGTCGACCCGAATTCCACCGCCGCCGACAAGCAGATCAAGCCCGGCGAGGTCATCGTGGAGGTCGGTCAGGAATCCGTCTCGTCCCCCGCCGATGTGACGAAGCGGGTGGATCAGCTGAAGAAGGAGAACCGCAAATCGGTTCTCCTCCTCGTGGCGGCCGCATCGGGCGACGTTCGCTTCGTGGCGATCGGTCTCGAATAGGCGCCGTCTTCATCGAGAGTATCGGCCCATTCCGCACGCGGGATGGGCCTCGCTCTGCCGTCGATCCGGGACATTCACCTTGTGCGACTCGCCGTCCGGCGCGTAGGCTGATCTCGACGCTATAGAGACCAGCAACCGATGACGGCGGTCGCCTTCGACACCTTGAAATTCGCCCGCTCCCTTCGCGAGAAGGCGAAGCTGTCGTCCGAACAGGCCGAGGGCCTCGCGGACGCGTTTACGGAACTGTTTCAGGGCGACATCGCCACGAAGTCCGATATCGGATCGGTGAAAGTCGACATCGAGGCGCTCCGCTTGTCGACCCGAGCGGATATCGAAGCGCTCAAGATGTCCACGAGATCAGACCTTCGCGAAGCCGAGGCACGGCTGGAAGCGAAGATCGAAGCCACGAAAGCCGATATCAACAAGTGGATGTTCGGGACGATTGGCTTTCAGACGCTGATCATTCTCGGCGCCGTCATCGCATTGGCACGGATCATCCGCTGACCGGCCGGTGCTAGGCGACGAATTCGTTCGCCCCGTAACCCTGCAGGTAGAGAAGCGCGGTCAGGTCGCCGTGGTCGATGCGGACATCCGCCGCCGCCGCGACCTTGGGCTTGGCCCGGAACGCCACGCCGAGGCCGGCCTCGCCCAGCATGTCGAGATCGTTCGCCCCGTCGCCCACCGCCAGCGTGTCCGCACGGTCGAGGCCGAAGCGCGAGCGCAGGGCGATGAGCGTCGCGCGCTTGGTCTCCTTGCCGACGATGGGCTCCAGCACCTCGCCGGTGAGATGGCCGTCCTTCACCCCGAGGGTGGTGGCGTGGGCCTCGTCGAAGCCGATCGTCGCCGAGATCGGTCCCGTGAACAGGGTGAACCCGCCGGAGACCAGACAGGTATGGGCGCCGTTGGCCTTCAGCGTCCGGACGAGGACGCGCCCCCCCGGCGTGAGGGTGATGCGGTCCCGGATGAGATCGTCCACCACGCCGACCGGCAGGTCGCGCAGCAGGGCGACACGCTCGCGCAGGGCCGGCTCGAAGGCGATCTCACCGCGCATGGCCCGCTCGGTGATGGCGGCGACGCGGTCCTTCAGGCCGATCGTGTCGGCGAGTTCGTCGATGCATTCCTGCTCGATCATGGTCGAATCCATGTCGGCCAGGAACAGCCGTTTGCGGCGGTGAGCGCCGGAGACCTGCACGGCGACGTCGAACGGTTCGGCGGCGAAGGCCGCCCGTAGCCGCCGCGCCATCGCGGAAACGTCGTCCCCGGAGCCCGGAAACAGGATCTCGGCTGCCACCTCGCCATGAAGGATGCGCGGCTGATGATCGGTCCGCAGCACGGAACGGGCTTCGGCCAGCACCGCATCGGTGATGGCGGGCCGGCTCTCGTTTGCTATCAGGGTCGCGACGAGGGTCATCGGGGAGTGTCCACGCCTTGCCGCCGGTCACGGACGGATCACACAGACAGGCGCCCCCGGCGGCGATCCTCATCGCAGGGCCCACCGCCTCGGGCAAGTCCGGCCTCGCGACGGAACTCGCGCGCCGTCACGACGGCGTGGTGATCAACACCGATTCCATGCAGGTCTATGCCGACCTGCGACGGTTGTCGGCGCGGCCGAGCGCCGAGGAGGAGGCGCTGGCGCCTCACCGGCTCTACGGCGAGGTGGATGGCGCGGTGAATTACTCGGCCGGGCACTTCGCCCGCGATGCCGCGCGCCTTCTCGTCGATCTGAACGGCCGACTTCCGATCTTCGTCGGCGGCACCGGCCTGTATTTTCGCGCCCTGGAGGAGGGTTTGTCCGACCTGCCTCCGGTCCCAGAGGCGATCCGAACCGCCCTTCGCGCGCGGGCCGAGGACCGGGCCACCGAAGAGCTCCATGCCGACCTCGCGGAGGTCGACTCCGCCGGAGCGGCGACCCTGCGGCCCACCGACCGCGCCCGGATCATGCGCGCGCTCGAAATCTTCGCCGCCACCGGGCGGCCGATCTCGGCGTTTCACGGCGAGCGCGTCGCCGGGCCGCTGGCGGGCAAACACCTGGTCAAGCTGTTCCTCGCTCCCGAACGCGAGACCCTGCGCGCCCGGATCGACCGACGTTTCGTGGCGATGATCGAGGCAGGTGCCCTCGACGAAGTCGCGGCCCTGCGGGAGCGCCGCCTCGATCCGCTCCTGCCGATCATGCGGGCGCATGGCGTGCCGGGCCTCATCGCCCATCTCGACGGGAAGATCCCCCTCGCCGAGGCAATCCAGCGCGGGCAGGGCGATACGCGGCGCTACGCCAAGCGACAATTCACCTGGTTCCGCCACCAGATGGGCGAGGACTGGGCCTGGACGGATCCCGACGCGGCCCTCGCCGTGGCGACGAGCCTCATTTTTCCAGGCGGGCGATGAGGCTCGACGTGTCCCAGCGGTTGCCGCCCATGGCCTGCACGTCGGCATAGAACTGGTCGACGAGGGCGGTGACCGGGAGCTTGGCGCCGTTACGCCGGGCTTCGAGGAGGAGGATGCCGAGATCCTTGCGCATCCAGTCGACGGCGAAACCGAAATCGAATTTTTCGGCATTCATGGTCCGGCCGCGATTCTCCATCTGCCAGGAGCCGGCCGCGCCCTTCGAGATCACGTCGAGCACCGCGTCCACGTCGAGCTCGGCGCGCTTGGCGAAGTGGATCGCCTCGGACAAGCCCTGGACGATGCCGGCGATGCAGATCTGGTTGACCATCTTGGTGAGCTGGCCGGAGCCCGCCGGTCCCATCAGCCGCGAGGCCTTGGCGAAGCTGAGGATCGCGGGCTCGACCTTGGCGTAGGTGGCCTCGTCCCCGCCGCACATCACGGTCAGCGCCGCGTTCTCGGCACCGGCCTGTCCGCCGGACACCGGAGCGTCGATGAAGCCGAGGCTAAGTACGGACGCGGCCTGGGACAGTTCGCGCGCCACCTCCGCCGAGGCCGTGGTGTGATCGACGAAGACCGCGCCCTTCTCCATTCCGGCGAAGGCGCCGTCCTCACCCAGAGTCACGCCGCGCAGGTCGTCGTCGTTGCCGACGCAGGCGAAGACGATCTCCTGCCCCGCCGCCGCCTCGCGGGGCGTCGCCGCGAAGGCGCCCCCATTGGCCTTCACCCAGGCTTCCGCCTTGGCCGTCGTCCGATTGTAGACGGTGACGGAATGGTCCTTTTTGGCGAGGTGACCCGCCATCGGGCCGCCCATCACGCCGAGGCCCAGGAACGCGACCTTCGCCATCATCCGTCTCCATCCGTCATTTCGTTGGAGGCGGGTCTAGATACGATGGCCGGAGGGGTCAAACGCCAGACGAAATCAGCCGCCGGTGACGCTCATGTGGCGCGGCACGGCGGCCGGACGGGCGCGCTCGATGACGAAGTCGTGGCCCTTGGGCTTGCGCGCGATGGCATCGGTGACGGCCTGCGTGACGAGGGCGTCGTCCGGCGAGGCGCGCAGGGCATGGCGCAGGTCGGCGGCATCCTCCTGGCCGAGGCACATGTAGAGCTTGCCGGTGCAGGTGAGACGGACCCGGTTGCAGCTCTCGCAGAAATTATGGGTCAGCGGCGTGATGAAGCCGAGCCGCCCGCCGGTCTCGGCGATGCGCACGTAGCGCGCCGGTCCGCCGGTCCGGTCGGGCAGGGGCACCATGGTGTAGCGCTGCTCGAGACGGGCGCGGGCGACGGAGAGGGGCAGGAACTGGTCGGTGCGGTCGCCCTCGACCTCGCCGAGGGGCATGACCTCGATGAGGGTCATGTCCATGCCGTCGCCATGCGCCCAGGCGATCATGTCGGCGATCTCGTCCTCGTTGACGCCCTTCAGCGCCACGGCGTTGATCTTCACCTTGATCCCGGCCTTGCGGGCCTTCTCGATCCCGTCGAGCACTACCTTGAGGTCGCCGCGCCGGGTGACCGCGCGGAACTTGTCGGGGTCGAGGGTATCGAGGGACACGTTCACGCGCTTGACGCCGAGCTCGGCGAGCTCCGGGGCGAAGCGACCGAGCTGCGTCCCGTTCGTCGTCATCGTCAGCTCTTCGAGAGCGCCGGAGCCGAGATGGCGGGACAGCCGCCGGAAGAGATGCATGATGTCACGGCGCAGCAGCGGCTCGCCGCCCGTGATCCGCAGCTTGCGCACGCCCCGGTCGATGAACACGCCGCAAAGCCGGTCCAGCTCCTCGAGGGTGAGCAGGTCGCGCTTGGGCAGGAACTGCATGTCGTCCGACATGCAGTAGACGCAACGCAGGTCGCAGCGATCCGTCACCGAGATGCGAAGGTAGGTGATCGCGCGCTGGAAGGGGTCTATCAAAGGCGCGGGTGCCTTCGATGCGACGCGTTCGGCTAAGGCAACACCCATGGGGGACTCGGGACTCGGGCCTGGGGGGACTTCCGGAGCGTGGTCGCGCGGTGAACCTAGCATGTCCGGCATATGAGGCGCGACGGCGGATAGGGCAAGCATACTCGGACGCATGCCCCCTGCGCTCTACACATATATTGCATCCCACCCGCTTTCGGGCATGAGATTTCTCGCATGAGCCAGCATCACGCCGATCCCCACTCCACCGGCCGGCAGGTCGCTCCGCCGGAGCGGTGGCCCACCGAGATCCGTTTGTCCGGCGACAAGCGCACGCTCAACGTGTCCTTCGAGGATGGCGGCAAGTTCGCCCTGCCCGCCGAGTACCTGCGCGTGTCCAGCCCCTCGGCGGAGGTGCAGGGCCACTCGCCCTCCGAGCGCAAGGTCATCGGCGGCAAGCGCGACGTGGCGATCCTCTCGGTGGAGCCGGTGGGCAACTACGCGGTGAAGCTGACCTTCGACGACATGCACGATACCGGGCTGTTCGGTTGGGGTTATCTCTACGATCTCGGCCGGGAATACCGGAACCGGTGGGCGACGTACCTGTCCGAACTCGAAGAGCGCGGACTCGTGCGCGACGCCGCCCGTCGTCCGGCCGCCGGCCCCAAGGGCGAGCCACCGAAGAGCGAGGGAAGCTGCGGCAGCGGGTGCGGATGTCACTGACCGCCACCGCCGATTCCACCCTCGGGGTGACGCCGGTTCCGGCCACCAGCCGCCGCATCCTGGCTCTGGCGCTACCGATGACGCTGGCCAACGTCACCACCCCGCTCCTCGGCTTCGTCGGGGCGGCGGTGATCGGGCGGCTGGGCGATCCCGCGCTTCTCGGTGCCATGGCACTGGGGGCGGTGATCTTCGATGCGGTGTTCTGGTCGTTCGGCTCGTTGCGCATGGCGACGGCGGGGCTCACCGCCCAGGCGGTGGGCGCGCGCGATGCCGGGGAGGTCGACCGTATCCTCGCGCGCTCCCTGGCGGCGGGCCTCCTCGTCGGCCTCGTCATCGTCGCCGCACAGGTGCCGATCGCGGCCGGGGCCTTCGCGCTGAGCGGCGCCAGCCCGGCGGTGATCGCGGGGCTCGCCACCTATTTCCACATCCGCATCTTCGCGGCACCCTTCACCCTGGCGAACTACGCCATCCTCGGCTCGGTGCTGGGGCGCGGGCGGACGGATCTCGGCCTCCTGCTGCAGGTGGCCATCAACCTCGTCAACATCGCGCTCACCCTCGTCCTCGTGCTGTGGGCCGATCTCAGCGTCGCGGGCGCCGGCATCGCCACCCTCCTGGCCGAGGCCGCCGGGACCGCCCTCGGTCTCCTTCTCCTGGCCCGGCTCGGGTCGCGGCCGTTCTCGGTGCCGTTCCGCGTCGTTCGCGATCCCTTGGCATTGGCGCGCATGCTCAGCGTCAATGCCGACGTGATGATCCGGACCCTGCTCCTCGTCGGCGCCATCGCCCTGTTCTCGGCCCTCGGCGCGCGCTCGGGCGACGTGGTCCTGGCGGCCAATGCGGTGCTGTGGAATCTCTTTCTCATCGGCGGCTTCTTCCTCGACGGGTTCGCCACGGCGGCCGAAACCCTGTGCGGGCAGGCGGTGGGCGCCCGCGACGAGGCCGGGTTCCGCCGGGCGGCGCGGCTCAGTCTGGTCTGGTGCGTCGCCTTCGGCCTGGCGGTGGCGGCGCTGTTCCTGGCCTTCGGGGCGGCCTTCATCGATACCGTGACCACGAGCCCGGAGGTGCGCGAGACGGCGCGCGCCTATCTCGTCCCCGCCGCCCTCGCGCCCCTCGTGGCCTCGGTGCCCTTCGCCTATGACGGGATCTATATCGGCTCGACCTGGACGCGGGCGATGCGCAACCTGATGATCGCGGCCACCGGCATCTACGCCGTCGCCATCGGCCTCGCCCATGCGGGCGGCTTCGGCAATATGGGCCTCTGGCTCGCCTTCCTGACGCTGCTGGCCGCGCGCGGTGCCAGCCAGGCCCTGGCCTATCCGGGCCTGGCACGGCGGACCTTCGCGAAACCGTCGGGCGCCTGATCGTCGCACCGGACGGCTGCCGTTCAGCTTCGATGGATAAGGTCCGGCCCTCTCACCTGCCGGGAAACGGAAGCGGGCTTGGCCCGCGCCGCCCCATCGGAGTCCCCCGTGCCCTACTCGACCCTCGCCGACGTCGCCCCCGGGATCGACACGTCGCCCCGCTTTCCCTCGGCGGCCCCGGATACCGTCATCGCCATCCCGGTCCGCAACGAGGCCGAGCGGATCGAGGCGTGCCTTCGCGCCATCGACGCGCAGGACGGCGTGCGGCCGGGCAGCCTCGGCCTGTACCTGTTCCTCAACAACTGCACCGACGGCACGGACCGGATCGTGGCGGACCTCGCGCAGGCGATGTCGATTCCCGTCCGCGTCCGGTGCGTCACGTTCGACGGCGCCCATGCCGGCTGGGCGCGCCGCGCCGCCATGGATGCCGCCGCCGAATGGATCGGCCCCGACGGCACGGCCGGCACCATCCTGACCTCGGACGCCGACAGCCGCGTCCCCACCGATTGGGTGGCCCGCAACCTCGCGGCCCTGGATGCCGGCGCCGACGCGGTGGCCGGGCGCATCCAGATCGACGAGGCCGAATGGGCGGCCCTGCCCAAATCCCTGCGCGCGCGCGGCAAGCTGGAGGACGCCTACAGCGATCTCCTGACGGAGCTGGAGGCGCGGATCGACCACGATCCGCACGATCCCTGGCCCTGCCACCGCACGACGATCGGCGCCACGCTCTCCGTCCGGCTCTCGGCCTACCGGCTGGTGGGCGGCATGCCGATGATCCCGCTCGGCGAGGACGGCGCCTTCGTGGCGGCCCTGCTCCAGCACGGGCTCCGGGTCCGGCACGCCAAGGACGTGGTCGTCACCGTGTCGGGGCGTCTGGTCGGCCGGGCGCCGGGCGGCGTGGCCGATACGATCCGGGCACGCTGTGAAATCCCCGACAGTCTCTGCGACGCCCGCATGGAAGCGGTGCCGCGCGCCCTCTACCGGTACCTGTGGCGCCGTCGCCTGCGCCGCCTCCACGCCACGGGGCGCCTGGCGACCACGCGGGCCTGGTCGCGCAGACTGGCGATCCCGGCGGCGGAGGCGGGCCGGATCGCCCAGCAGCCCCTCGTCGGCCTCGCCGTCGCCGAGATCGAGCGTGTCAGCCCCAAATTGGTCTATCGCCCCCTCGGGCCGAAGCAGTTGCCCCGCCATATCCGCGTGGCGTCCCTCGTCCTCGTCGTGCTGCGCGCAGGCGCGGCCCTGCGGAGCCGCCTGCAATCCCCCACGCCCGCATCGCCCCTGCTGCCAGAGGCCAAGGCCATGGCGGGCGATCCCGTCTCTCGCTGACGCGTCGAGACCCGGCCGGAGGCGAAGCGCTCAGATCGGCCTGCCGGCGATTCCGAGGCCGACCTTCTCGCCCGCCGGCGTGAGGATGCCGTGTTTCAGGATGGCATCCTCCAGATCCTCGAACGCGGCCGTCAGGTGGCTCTTGGCCGTGGCGATGGACGAGGCGCGTGGTTGGGGCCGCTCCGCCATCAGACCGGTGAGGTCGTCGGCCCTTTCCAGGACGACGCGATGAAGATTTCGGATCGTGGCCTCGGGCTCGATGAACCGGAGGGTCGAATCGGTCCAGCGACGCAATTCGCCGGACAAGTCCTCGCTGGCCGAGGCATAGGCCTCGACCTTCTGCCGGGCATGCTCGAAACTGGTCCTGATGTCTTTGCGTAGCTGAGGCATGAGAGCGACTTCTTAGAACGTCGTCAGACAGGTGAGGGCTCGCCGCCCGTTCGGCGCGGCACCGGTTCCGTGCGGCCAAGCGCATGCGAGGCGGTTAGTCATGGTCGGCGTCGATCTGCCGTCGGGCCGCGTTCATCCGGACGACGCGCTGCGCCGTGGCGACGGAGAGGGCCTGGAACGCCTCCGTCATCCCCCGCATCACTTCGGGCGGCGTCTCCCGATCCGATTTCGAGGCCATGAACAGCTTCAGGATCTTCCAGCCGAAGCGCACCGAGCGGAGGAGGTAGAGCAGCGGCTCGTAGGAGGGCGCGTGATAGGCCTCGATGGCCATGGCGCTGGGAACCCCAGCGAGGCGGGCGAGCGCCACGAGCGCTTCCGTCTCGCGGCCCGAATCGAGCCAGCCGACGATGACGCTTTCGGTGATCTCGCCCTGGCGGAACTGGGCGCCCACGAACACCTCGGCCGCGAAGATCGCGCGGGCCGGATCGTCCGGGGAGGGCGGGGCGATGCCGTCCCACAGGGCACCTTCCTGCGCCAGGGTGTCGGGTACGTCGTCGCGGTCGCGAAGCCGCGCGGCGAGTTCCGGATCGGACAGGCTGCGGCCCACGAGCTGCCTGTAGCCGTCGAGGGAGAATCGCGCGCCGGGATTGCCCGCAACCGCGCGCGATACTGTCGCGTCGCCCCGCTCGACGATGATGTCGGTGAGGAGCTCGATGAGGGTCTTCCGACGCGTCAGGGCCAGGAGCTGGGGCTGGCCGCAGACCCGCGCGATCGCGGTGAGATCGTCGAGCGTCAGCAGCGTCGCCGCTTCGAGGGTCGGGACGGATACGGCGGCGGCGGGATCGAAGGCCAGGTCGCGAATCAGGCGCGGCGGCGCGTTGGCGATCGGGGCGATGCGGCGCGACAGGTCGCTTCTGGCGACCTCCTCCATCGACCGGGCCAGATGCAACATCACCATGTCGAAGGCGCGGACGTGGTCGGCGCCGAGACGCGGGGCGTATTCGGCGAATAGTGACGTCAGATCGTGCAGGATCGACTCGCGGCGCTCCGTCGAAGCCCCCGCCATGGTGCGGTCGAGTTGCTGAACGAGGGCTACGAGTGCGGTCGCCATGGGCGCTGATGTCTCCGGCCGACCTTGCGTGCCAGCAGGACCACGGGACGACGATACTGGTCGCGCCACCGTTAACGGGCGGTTCGTCCGGCCGGCTCGGCTTGCGGCCCGGTCGCCGTTCGGGAGGGCGGTGCGGCATAGAGGCCGTCGGACCGCCCTTCGTCGGTCGTTCCAAGGGCGGGCGCAACACATTGGAATTGTTCTGATATATCGATTCGGCAAAGAAGCGCCTTTGCATCGGCTGAGCGCTGGTTTACGCGCTAGAGACGATGCGCAAGATCACTCACTCCGCCCTGATTTCCGCCTCCCTGCTGGCCTTCGCGGCCCTGGGCACCGGCTTCGCCTCGGCCAAGGAGACGCCGATCGGCCCTCCCATGCTGAAGGACGGGCTGGAGGTGACGGCGGTCTATCTTCAGCCGATCGAGATGGACCCGCCGGACATGATGCGCGCCGCCGCGCAATCCGACATCCACCTCGAAGCCGACATCCGTGCGGCCAAGGACAACCGCAACGGCTTCGCCGAGGGCGATTGGCTTCCCTCCCTCGACGTGAGCTTCGAACTGACGAAGCTGGAGGGCGAGGCCGCCACGGGCCCGAAGGTGAGCGGCTCGCTGATGCCGATGGTCGCCAATGACGGCCCGCATTACGGCGACAACGTCAAGCTGAGCGGCCCCGGCCGCTACCGGCTCAAGCTCACCGTGGCCCCTCCCGGCAAGAACCAGCATTTCGGCCGCCACGTGGACAAGGAGACGGGCGTCGCCGAATGGTTCAAGCCCTTTGACCTGATCCAGGACTTCACCTTCGCCGGCACCGGCAAGAAGGGTGCGTATTGAGCCCCGTGATGCAGCACGTCCGCAGCCTCGCACTCGCCTGCGCCGTCATGGCGGCCGGCATCGGCTTTGCGTCGGCCAACGACATGCCGGTGATCAAGGTCGAGATGAAGGACGGCGTGATCATCCCCGAGATCATCGAGGTGCCGGCCAATACCCGCTTCAAGCTGGAGATCAGCAATACCGGCGCTTCGCCGGTGGAGTTCGAGAGCATGGAACTGAAGCGCGAGAAGGCCCTGGCCGCCGGCGCGACCTCGGCCATCGTGTTCCGCACCCTCGACCCCGGCACCTACGACGTGTTCGACGACTTCCATCCGGAAGCCAAAGCCAAGCTGGTGGCGAAGTAGCCCCATGGCGGCGAGCGTCTCGACGGACCTGCGTGAAGCCTGGATCGACCAGCGCCTCGCGGAACTCGGCCATTGGCTCCAGCGCCACGGCGGAATCATCCGCAGCGTGCAGTGGGCGGTGGTGGCGGTCTATCTCGTCCTCGTGGCCGTGCCGGCCTTCCTGCCCCTGCCGGACCGCACCGCCCATCTCTGGAACAACCTGACGGTCCTCGCGCAATTCGCGTTCTGGGGCATCTGGTGGCCCTTCGTCCTCGTGAGCATGGTGCTGGTCGGCCGGGCCTGGTGCGGGGTCCTGTGTCCCGAGGGCACGCTCACGGAATTCGCCAGCCGCTGGAGCCTCGGCCGCGCGGTGCCGCGCTGGATCACCTGGGGCGGCTGGCCCTTCATCGCGTTCGCCGGCACCACCGTCTACGGCCAAATGGTCAGCGTCTATGGCTATCCGAAGCCGGTACTCGCCGTTCTCGGCGGCTCGACGGTTGCGGCGATCGCGGTGGGCCTCGTCTATGGCCGCAACAAGCGCGTCTGGTGCCGCTATCTCTGCCCCGTGAACGGCGTTTTCGCGGTGCTGGCGAAGCTCGCCCCGGTGAGCTTCCAGGTGGACCGCCCCGCCTGGGCCGCCTCCGACAAGCCGCAGGGGGCCGCCTTCAACTGCGCGCCCCTGGTGCCGGTGAAGACCATGCGCGGGGCCGGCTCCTGCCATATGTGCGGGCGCTGCAGCGGCTATCGCGGCGCGGTCCGCCTCGCCCGGCGCTCCCCCGCTTACGAGATCGTCCATGTGGCCGGCTCCGAGCCGAGCCTCGAACAGACGATCCTGATCCTGTTCGGGATGATGGGTCTGGCGGCCGGCGCCTTCCAATGGTCGTCGAGCCCCTGGTTCATCGACGCCAAGCAATGGCTCGCCACCTGGTTCATCGAACACGGGATGGTCTGGCCGCTCGAGACCACCCTGCCGTGGTTCGTGCTCACCAACTACCCCGAGCACAACGACGTCATGACCTTGCTCGATGGCGGCCTGCTGCTGGCCTATATCGGCGCCGCGACGGTCATCCTCGGGGTGGGCCTCTCCGCCCTCGTGGCCCTCGCCACGCGCTGCCTCGGCCCTTGGTCGACATCGCGCTTCCATCACCTGACGCAGACGCTCATCCCCATCGCGGGGTGCGGCGTCTTCCTCGGCCTCTCGGCCCTCACGGTCACCTTCCTGCGCGGGGAGGGGCTTCCCCTTCCCTACGTCGCCGAGATGCGGGCCGGGCTGCTCATCGGCGCGAGCCTGTGGAGCGCCTGGCTCGCCTGGCAGGTGGCGGGGCTCACCACCGGCGGATGGCGCCGGGCGGGCGCGACGGCCTGCATCGCCGCCGCCGCCACCCTGTCGGTCTCCGGCTGGGTGCTTCTGTTCTGGATCTGGTAGGGCGCTCACGCAGCCCGCCCGCGACATCGAAGGAAATCTCCGCATGATCGGAGCATTCGTCATTGCCTTCCGCGAGGTCATCGAGGCGGGCCTCATCATCGGCATCGTGCTGGCGGCGACGCGCGGCATCGCCGGGCGCGGTCGCTGGATCGGCCTCGGCGTGGTCGGCGGGCTTGCCGGCGCCTGCCTCGTGGCGCTCTTCGCCGAAGCGATCTCCGACGCGTTCGAGGGCGCGGGACAGGACATCCTGAACGCCGCCGTCCTCGCCACCGCCGTTATCATGCTGATCTGGCACAACACCTGGATGAGCCGCCACGGGCGCGAACTCGCGGGCGAACTGAAGGCCGCCGGAGAATCCGTGCGCAGGGGCGAGACCACATCCGCCGCCCTGGCCTTCGTCGTCGGCGCGGCGATCCTGCGCGAGGGTGCGGAACTCGTCCTCTTCCTCTACGGCCTCGTCGCCTCGGGCACGTCCGGCCCCGACCTGCAGATCGGGGCGCTGGCCGGGGTCGGCGCGGGCGTCCTGATATCGGCCGTGAGCTATTTCGGCTTGGCCGCGATCCCCACCCGCTACGTCTTCTCGGTCACCAGCGCGCTCATCATCTTCCTCGCCGCCGGCCTCGCCGCGCAGGCGGCGCAGTTCCTCACCAATGCCGGGCTGATCACCGTGCTCGACCGGCCGCTCTGGAACACCGCCAACATCCTGTCCGAGGGCAGCATGGTCGGCCGCGTGCTCCACGCCCTGGTCGGCTATACCGACCGCCCGACGGGGCTGCAGGTCATCGTTTATCTCGGCACGATCCTGGTCATGGTCGCCCTCATGCAATGGTCGTCGGCCGACAAGAGGCGGCGGACCCTGCGGACGGCGTGAACCTGGGAGGCGCACCATGCATGTGAACCACGATTCGGCGGCCCCGGCGGCGGCGCCGATCGGCTTCGACGAGTTCCTGGCCGTGGATATCCGGATCGGCACGGTGGTCTCGGCCGAGCCCTTCCCGCAAGCGCGCAAGCCCGCGCTCAAGCTCGTCATCGATTTCGGGCCGACCATCGGCACCAAGCGTTCCAGCGCCCAGATCACCGAGCATTACCGGCCGGAGGATCTCGTCGGCCGGCAGGTCGCCGCGGTGGTGAACTTCCCCCCGCGCCAGATCGGCAAGTTCCTGTCAGAGGTCCTGACCCTGGGCTTTGCCGACACGAACGGCGCCGTCGTCCTGTTCCGCCCCGACCATGCCGTGCCGGACGGAAGCCGCCTGTTCTGACCTCACCGCCGTTTGGCCGCCCCGGCGATCCAGGCCTCGAGGCGTGAAGTGAGCAGTGCCGGGTCGCCGCTGAGCCCCAGGATCTTCTGTCGCGCCGTATCCCCGGTGACGATGCGGATGTCGGACCGGCGCAGGTCCAGGGCCTCGGCGAGGGCGGCGATCAGCGCCGTGTTGGCGGCCCCCTCCACCGGAGGTGCGGCGACCCGCATCTGGACCCAGACGCGCCCGTCGGCGCCCTCCACGAGACCGTCGAGGCCGGTCCGACTCGCGCGCGGCGTCAGGCGCACGGCGAGCCGGACGCCCTCCCGCGTCGCCGTATAGGGGCGGTTTTCCGTCGAAGGCGGCATGATTCCCTGTCCGTGCATGGTCCGGGCCGGTTTCCCGCGAACCCGGTGGATTTTCCCGAGGCCCTCGCGGCGATGCGGTGTGATCGGCATTTCGCTGCAAAGGCCACGCCCGCGCCGGTCGAACGCGGATCATCGACACGCATTTTATATCCGCAGGGCTGTCCCGGCAGCCGTGTTGCATTAAGCTCCACCGCATCGTCACTGGAATGCGTTCATGTCCGATCTCCGCCTGCGCCGCAGCGTCCTCTACATGCCCGGCTCGAACCAGAGAGCCCTCGACAAGGCGAAGACCCTGCAGGCCGATGCCCTGATTCTGGACCTCGAAGACGCGGTGGGACCGGACGAGAAGGTGCTGGCCCGCGAGCAGGTCTGCGCGGCGGTGAAGGGCGGCGGCTACGGCGACCGCGAGCTCGTGATCCGCGTCAACGCTCCGCAGACCCCCTGGGGCGAAGCCGACCTGAAGGCGGCCATCGAAGCCCGTCCCGACGCCATCCTGATGCCGAAAGTGTCCTCGCCCGCGGTGCTGGAGAGCATCGCCAACCATCTCGAAGCCCTCGACGCGCCCGAGAGCATCGACGTCTGGGCCATGATCGAGACCCCGGCGGCGATCCTCAACATCCAGGACATCGCCAAGGCGCGGCGCGACCGGCGCACCCGGCTCACCTGCTTCGTCCTGGGGACCAACGATCTCGCCAAGGACACCTGGGCGCAGCTCGTGCCCGGCCGGGTGCCGATGCTGCCCTGGATGATGTTCACCCTGGCGGCCGCCCGCGCGGAAGGCCTCACCATCCTCGATGGCGTGTGGAACGACATCGGCGACATCGAGGGGTGCCGCACCGAGTGCCGCCAGGCGCGCGACCTTGGCTTCGACGGCAAGACGCTGATCCATCCCAACCAGCTCGAGCCGGCCAACACCTCCTTCGCCCCGACCGAGGAAGAGGTGCGCCGCGCCACCCTGGTGATCGAGGCCTTCGACAAGCCGGAGAACGCAAAGCGCGGCGCCATCAAGGTCGAGGGCCGCATGTACGAGCGCCAGCATATCAGCATGGCCCGCCGCGCGGTGAACTGGTCGGATTCCATCGCCGCCAAAGGATACTGAGGCAGGTCGTCTCCTCCATGAACGGCGGAGAGAGCCCCCTCTCCCCGCAGGCGGGGAGAGGATCGCGGACACTTCGTCGTGTCCGCGATGAGCGGAGGCGAAGCCGGAGCGACGGTGAGGGGGCGATTCCGATGGTGTCTCATCCGACATCGCCCCCTCACCGTCGGCTACCGCCTCGACGCGCCGACGACAGGGTCGTCGCGTCCCTCTCCCCGCAAGCGGGGCGAGGGAATGCGCACCCCGTGCAATCGGGGAGGGGTGTGGGAACAAGGGATCGGGCGGCGGGATTGCCCGTCCATAGCGCTTCATCCCAATCAGCCCCGTCCCGCCTCCCTCATGAAAGCGGGACGGCTCGGTCGCGTGAACGGGTGAACGCGAGGCCTCCCGGTCGGGGGCCTGTCTCACCCCGTTTAGGACAGCACGCGCCTCATGAGCCCGATCCTCGAACCCTTCACCCTCGGCGACCTGACCCTCAAGAACCGCGTCGTCATGGCGCCGCTGACCCGCAGCCGGTCCTCCGACGAGGGCATCCCCCCGGATTTCGCGGTCGATTACTATGCCCAGCGCGCCAATGCCGGCCTCATCATCTCGGAGGCGACCAACATCTCGCCCCAGGCGGTCGGCTACGCGCTGACACCGGGCATCTGGACCGATGCGCAGGTGGAGGGATGGAAGCCGGTCACCGCGGCGGTTCACGCCAATGACGGGCGAATCTTCCTGCAGCTCTGGCATACGGGCCGCATCTCGCATCCCGACGTGCAGCCGAACGGCCAGTCGCCGGTGGCGCCCTCGGCCCTGAAGCCCGAGGGCATGGCCTTCACCAAATCCGGCATGAAGCCGCATGAGACGCCCCGCGCCCTGGAGACGGACGAGATCCCGGGCATCGTCGAGGATTATCGGAAGGCCGCCGAGAATGCGAAGCGCGCCGGATTCGACGGCGTCGAGATCCATTCGGCCAACAATTACCTGCTCGAACAGTTCGTGCGCGATTCTACCAACAAGCGGACCGACCTTTATGGCGGCTCCATCGAGAATCGCCTGCGCTTCCCCCTCGCGGTGGTGAAGGCGGTGACCGAGGTCTGGGGCGGCAAGCGCGTCGGCATCCGCCTGTCGCCCGCCACCACGGAGCCAGGCAAGACGCCGCTGGACAGCGATCCGAAGGCGACCTTCGGCGCCTATATCGATGCCCTGAACGGGTTCGACCTGCTCTACGTCCACACGATCGAGGGCGTGACCCAGCAGACCCGCGACGTGCCGGACGAGGTGGATTTCGGCCAGATCCGCGAGCGTTTCCGGGGCGCCTATATCGGCAACAACCAGTACACGCTCGACCTCGCCGAGAAGGATCTCGCCGAGGGGAGGGCGGACCTGTTCAGCTTCGGCCGGCCCTATATCGCCAATCCCGATCTCGTGGAGCGGCTCCGCACCGGCGCACCGCTCGCCGAGGCTCCGAAGGCGTATTGGTATGGCGGGGGCGCCAACGGCTATTCCGACTGGCCGGGCATGAACGGCCCCGTCGCGTTCCGGCGCTGATGCCAAATCCCGGGAACTCGGTCCGGCGTGGACTACTCGCTTCACGCACCTGCTCGACGGCTGTTCGCCCTATCCAAGAGGGTCCGACGTGAGGCGCCACGGGCTCCCTCTCCTGGAAGGAGAGGGGACCTGCGCTGCCCGCGAGATGTGTGAATATCGTAGCCAAGGTGGAACGGTGGGCCTCAGCCCTTCGGTGACGGCTCGCCGCCTTGCGCCTCGGCCTGCTCGCCACCGGCATTCGCCGGTTGCGGCACCGACATCTCCGGGTAGCGCTTGCGATATTCCTTCAGGAAAGCCTGGAGGGTCTCCGCCTTGGTGGCCCGCTGCGCGATCTCGCGGAAAGCCTGGCTCCGCACCGCGTTCGGCTGGGTGAGCAAGGCGAAGGTGCGGGCGTCGGCGCTCTCGGCCATGGGCTCGGCGAACTTCGCCCTCAGGCGCTCCAGCCCGAGGGACTCGTTCGACAGGCCGTAGGCTATGGCCGAGCGGATGATGTCGGAGCGCATGGCATCGTCGAGGGGTTTGCGCAGTCGCCAGGCCTCGCCGACCATGGCCTCGTGCGCCTCGCCCGCCTCGCGCCAGCGTCGGCCGCTCCAGAGAATGTCCGCGCGCAGCCGCTCCACGTCGGCGCCGGTCTCCGCCTCGATGGTCTCCAGGGCGAGATCGGTGCGCGACAGGTCGGACAGGGCGCGCGCCCGGATGAGCGCGCGGGCACGGCGCAGATCCTCGGGCAATTCCGGCTGATAGGTGGCGTCGATGACCTGGAGCGCCTGGAGCGGCTTCTCGTCCATCATCCGGATGGTCGCCAGCCGCGCGGCGACGCTGGCGCGGGCCGGGCCGGTGAGACGGTGATCGACCTGATGCTGCAGCAGTTCACCCGCCGAATCGAGCAGGTCGAGTTCCACCAGCTTGTCGGCGAGGCGGCGCACGATCTCGTCGCCGCGCCGGCCGATCGGCGCGAAGTCCTTGAAATCGAAATACAGCGCCAGCGCCTCCACGCCGGACATCCGCGCCCCCTTCTCGGTGAGGAAGAGGTCGTCGAACAGGTCCTGGGCGCTGTCATGGAGCTCGCGGCTGATCGCCGATCCGGGCGCCAGCGCATCCGCCTTGCGCGAGGCGGCGAAAGCCTGGCGCCAGCGCCCGGCTTCCATGTTCAGCTTGGAGAGCCCTGCGATCGTCCTCTGCTCGATCTCGTCGCCATGCCAGGTGAGGAGGAGCGTTTCCAGCCGTTCGATGGCCTCGGCCACCGGCATCTTGCCGAGGGCATGGGCGAGGACGGTGCCGCGCAGGGTCGCCACGGCGGCGGTGGGCCGGTCCGCCGTGTCGGACAATCGCTGATACGTATCGAGCGCCGCGCTCGTCTGGCCCGTCACCTCGTCGATCCGCGCACGCAGGAAAGCCAGGCGGTCCGAGACCGAGCGGTCGGACGCGCGCGCCTGCGCGGTGGTGATCTGCTGGCTCGCGGTGGCCCAGTCGCCGGTCTCGATGGCGGCCTCCGCCGCAACCGAGCGAAGCAGGCTCTGCAGGTCGTCGGGATAGCGCTCGATGATGGCCGCCGTGTCCCGGAACGCCGTATCGGCGATGGGCCAGCGCCCCGCCTTGGCATCGAGATAGCCCTTCCACAGCCGCGCCTCCGGGTCGGCCCGCAGGTATTCGGAGTCGAGGGCCTTCCGCGCATCGGCGTAACGGGCCATCTGCGCGTTCGCCACGGCGGTGAGGATGGCGAGTTCGCGCTGTCCGGCCATCACCGGATCTTCGCTGGCCGCCACCTGAAGGACGCCGAGGGCTTCCAGGCCGAGCCCGTTGGCGAGCATGCTCCGCGCCAGGGCGAGCCTCAGCGGCCCGCGCGCCGGGCGCGGCGCGTCGACCACGGCGTTCAACTGCTCCCGCAGGTTCTCGCCGATATTGCCGCTCCGCGCCGCGTCCCAGGGCTGGCGCTCGATGGCGAGATCGCTCACGGCGGTGAGGGCCGGTTCGGCCGGGCGCGCCACTCCGGAGACCGCCATGCCGCCTTCGCGGGCGATCACGACGCCGTCCATGTCCGGCCGCACCAGCAGATCGTCGGCCTTGGCGAGGACGGCGACGCCCTGGCGGCTCGGCAGCAGCTCGAAATCCACGAAGGCCTGTCGCTTGGGGATGCCGGCGGGCTTCGGGCCATAGCCGGTCACCACGCCGATCCGCTCGCCGCCCCGCTCGATCCAGGTCGCTCCACCGGGGTGGGGCAGGCGGATGCCGATGCCGATGCGGCCGCTCGCTTCCGTGTTGCGGATCGCGGACAGCGTTTCGCTCGCCGACAGATTCTCACCGGCCACGAGTTCCCAGCCGGTGGGCGCATCCGCATCGCCGATGGGGACGAGATCGAGGAGCCGCTCGCGGGGAACCTTGAAGCTCAGGGAGACGAAGGCACCCTGCCGCCGGGGCTGACTGACGAGATCGAAGACCGGATCTCCGGGGGGGACGGCGACCGTCTCGGGCGTCTCGAAGACCAGGGTGGCGATGCCGGCCCGCTCGAACAGGGCCGCCGCCGGCTGGCGCTGGAACGGAAAGGCGAGGCCGGGTCCGGCCGGGCGCAGGACGACGGTCTTCTGCGGAAGAGTGGGCGCCGGCATGCCGGCCGGTTTGGCCTGCGCGGCGCTCACCGGCGCCGTCGCGGGTTTGGACGATGCGTCCCCCGCCGCGGCCTTCACGTCCGCCGCGGATGGCTTGATATCCGAAGCTTTGGCATCCGGGGGCGCGGCCTTGCGGAAGACGTCCAGCGTCACGCCGTCCTCGTCCCGTCCGGTGCGGATCTCGTAGCCGGCGGCGGGCGTCACCAGCAGGCGGGCGCCCTCACCGTCGTTCTCGACGGACAGAGCCTCGATGGCGGGCTTGGTGCGCCCACGGGGCGCGAGGTCGTCGATGCGCCAGGGACCGGGAATCGTCAGCCGCGTCGCCAATCCGGCCTCGTCGAACCGCGCGGTCGTCTCCGGTGCGAGCCGCAGGCTGAGCCGGGTCAGGGTCGGCAGGCGCGAGAGTTCGAGGGGCAGGCGCTTGGGCTCGATAACGGGCTTGGCCGCGCGCATGGCGGCTTCCGCGATCTGCGCCCGGCGGACGAGTTCGGCCACGATCTCGGGCGGCAGCGGAGGAGGGAGCCCGGACCAGTCTTCGGGCAGCAGGTCCACGAAGACGTGTTCGCCCGCCGTCTGGACGTTGAGGCGATACGGCTTCTGCAGGGCGATGCGCAGGCCGGTCCCGTCGGGGTCCCGCCGGACCATGGTGACGAAATCGGGGATCTCGCCCGCGATCTTCTCGGGCGCCGAGGTGCTGGGCTCACCGAAATTCACCAGCAGGACGAGGCCGGAGATCCGAGCCTTCACCGGAACCGCCGAATCGAACGTCATGGCGATCCGGGCGTAGCGCCCGACCTGGTTCGCCTTCAGGGTGAGGAGGCGTGCCGCCTCGGCCTCGCTGCCGGAGACCAGCGTCCCGCCGAGGATCGAGGTCGCGACGAAGCCCGCCATGAGCCGGCGCCGTCGTCTCGCGATTTCGGCCCCCATTCCCATCGAACGTCACGCCACACCGGATTGCCCGGAGAATCCGAAACCGATTCCCGCGACACGCTACATCGCCGGCGAGTCTCCACTGTCGAGGCTAACGCCCGCCTAACGCCCACTCGGCGCGATGTCTCGAAACTGCGCGCCCCCTGGATTCCCCCCGGAAAGACAGCCTTCCGCCGATGTCCGATCAAAAAAACCCCGCGCCGGCTTTCGCCGGGCGGGGAGGTGTTCAGAAGGACCTTCCTTGGGAGGAAGGCCGCAACGTTACCATGTGACATCCCACATTTGCCACATCGGAAGACGGGCATGTCCACCGCCGAGGCGGCTCGCGCGTCGATGCCGCGGGCCGAGTCGAGGCCGGCCCGTCCGACGCCGGGCGGCGAACGAGGAGGCGGTTCCGGCCTACATTCCGCCGGTACCGCCGCTGCCGCCACCGGCGCTTCCGGCCCCGGACCGGCGCGAGGGCTGGCTGGAATTGCCGCTCGCCGCGGAACTGTCCCGCCCGCGACGGCCGCCGGTGTTGTTCGAGAGGCTATGGGTTCCAAATCCGCGCTTGGAATGGCGCGAGCGCGCATCGGCGGAGGTCGTCATCTGCGCGAGGACGAGCGACGAGACGGCGAGGGCGCAAAAAGTGAGGGCCAAGGTCTTCATAAATTCTCCTGTCGATCCGGTGGGCCAACGCCAGAACGACCCGGAATATCCATGACGGGAGAACGAAGACCGCGACGGTAAAGACCCCGCCCGGCGCGAACCGGACGGGGGGAAGTCAGACAATCCCCCTCGGGGCGGAGGGTATGGGATAGACGCCCGACCCCAGCCACATCATCCCCGAAACGGGCAGGCCGCAGATGTCGCACCACCCCCGGCCGTGGCCGCCCTAGATAGAGGGGTCACTCGACGGAGCCGGAAACCGATGTGGTATCTGTACGGCGCCGTTCTTCTCGCGGGCATCGCGAACGCCGTGCAGGCGGGACAGAACGGCGCTCTGGCCAAGAGCCTCGGCGGATCCCTGAGCGCCGGCCTCGTCGTCGCGGCGGGAACGGCCGCCTGCATCACGCTCGCCGGCCTCGTCTCGGGCAAGCTGACCCTGCCGTCCGCCGCCCAGGTTTTGGACGTGCCCTGGTGGGCCTGGTTCGGCGGCGTGCTCGGGGGCGGCATCGTCGTGGCGCAGCTCATGGTGGCCCGCCAGATCGGGGCCGCCCCGTTCCTCGGAATGCTGGTGACGGCGGGCGTCGTCACCTCGATCCTGCTCGATCATTTCGGCTGGATCGGCTTCGAACGCCACCCGGCGACCCTGTGGCGGATCGCAGGCGGTCTGCTGATGATCGCAGGCGTCGCCCTCGTGGCGACTTTCTAGTCCGCCCGGCTGAACCGTTTCGACGGTGTCCGCCGTTATAGCGCTACTCTCAACCAGGAAGACCCATGCACCGTTACTTCCCCGTCCTCATCGCCGTCGTCGCGATCCTCGCGGTCGGGATCCTGTATGCCTTCGTCCGCAACGGCGACACGGCGCATACCGCCCCCGTCCAGCAGACGGCGCCGCGCTGATGCGTCGCCTGATGCCCCTGGTGCTGCTGGGTCTCGTCGCGATCCTCGCGGTGATCTGGGTGGGCGTCTGGAATTTCGAGGCGCTTCGCACCGAACGGGCCGAGAATGGCGGAGCCCCAGCCGTCCCGGCCTGCGATCCGAACAACACGGTCGGCAAGGCGATCCTGCCGAACTGCCCCGACGCGTCCATCACCGCGACGCAGAAGCGCTGACGCCCGCGCGGCCCTCCGCTCGATCTTACCGGAGCACTCAGTCCGGCGGTTGGATCGGGCGACCACCCGACCCCGTTATTTCTTGACGACGAGCCCCGGGATGATCGTGCCGGTCTCGCCGAAATTGGCGACGGCCTTGGCGCAATTGGCCGGCACATCCTTGCCGTAGACATCGGCATAGGCTTTGACCCGCAGGATCAGCTCGCCGCCCGCCAGGGCGTCCGGCTCGATGCCGAGGCCGCGCACCACCGTCTTGAACGTCTCGTAGTTCGGCTTCGATTCGGGGCAGGAGGCCGAGACGAACTGGAGCAGCCCGGCGAGCTTGGCGGCGGTGTTCTTCTGCCGCTCCTCCTTGGTGTCCGGCGGCGGGGGCGCATCCGGCGCGGGCTGGGCGGCGAGGGGAGCCGTCAGGGTCCCCAACAGGAGCGAGGCGAGCACGATCTGCTTCATGGGTGGCGTGTTCCTACCTGTCTGTCCCGTCGCCCGACTGTTTGCCGTCAGTGCGAGAGTGCGCTGGCCCTCGCGAGGGCGGCACCGAAGCCGTTGAGCGGCACGGTGATCGTCGTGGGTTCGGTGGCGTCCTGCTTCGGGGCGAGGATGAGCAGGTTCTTGGCGGTCTTCATCGTGTCGGTGGCCAGGGTCGGCAGGCTCACCGGCACGAGGCAGCCTTCCGAGCTGCAGGTGTAATAGGGCGCGCCCTTGCCGAGAACCGCGTCGTCGATCTTGAAGCTCAACCCGGCCTCGATCTGGAATCCGAACGGCATCAGGATCAGCCCGTCGGTGCGATCGTTCGCGGGCGGCTTCAACTCGATGGCGAATTCGCGGCGGTTCTCGCGCTTCGAGCCCTGGGCCTGCACCACCGAGCAGATCGAAACCTGGTTCTCGCGGGAGCAATTGATGCTCCAATCGCCATAGCTCTCGCTCAGGGCGCTGGCGCCTTCCGGCCAGATCGCCTTGGCCGGGGCTACGGCGGCGGGCGCAGCGGCGACCGGGGC
>NZ_VRVC01000071.1:0-26519 GCF_008040005.1 Methylobacterium sp. WL19 | reverse complement strand
GCTCCGCACCGGCGCGGTTCAGCCGCGCATCGCCGAGATTCTCGATGCCGCCGCCGAGAAGCCCGGATCGGCCCCCGCCGATCTCGTCGCCGCGATCCTCGATCACGTGATCGCGCGCGGCCTCGACGACCCGGCCGCGCATCTGGAGGCCGAGCAGCCCCACCCCACCGACACCCATCCGCCGACCCGCGAGCGCATCGCCGCCCTCGGCAGAACCCTCGACGCCGAACTCCTGGCCGCCGCGGCCATCGTGCCGCCGCCCCACGCGCTGGGCCAGCTCGCCGCCTATTTCGCGGACCCCGCCGGATTGTGCCGGACGGCCACGGCGGATTTCCGGGGAGCCGTGGAGGAGCATGACGCGGCCGTACGGGCGCATCTCGAAGCGACGGCGGCGGCGATCGGCACCGAGGAGCGGGTGCTGCGCGAGAACAGCCGGCCCGGCGCCATCGTCCTCGCGGTCACCGGACTGCTCTTCGCCTCTTTCGCCCTCGGCCTGGTGACCCTCGGCTTTCCGGGATTGTCGGCCTGGGAAGCGCGCCTCGTGGCATGGGTGGCCCTTGCCTGCGGGGCCGCGCTTGCGGGTTTCGGCCTGTTCAGGCTGTGGCGGGGTGAGCGGACCACGATGATCCTGCGGCCCGAAGCCCTGGCGATCCCCGGCCTCGACCGGCCCATCCCCTGGGACGACATGGCCGACCTCGACATGACCCTGCAGCAGACCGGAATCGTCACGCGCCTGCTGCTGCCGCCGGAAGCGCCGTTCCCGCAGCTTGTGCCGGGAGGCCGGAAGATCCGCCTCGACCCCAAGCGCCGCATCGTCACGATCAGGGCCGGCCTGCCGCGGAAGATGACGCTGCAGGACTTCGCCGACCTGATCGGCCGCTACCGCCACGCGGCGGAAGCGCGCCGCGTCCTCGCCGAGGCCGGCTCATCCCCGGCCCGCTCCACCCCCGACGCCAGAGCCACGTGAGGCCCGCACCCATGACCGCTTCCGCGAAAAGCCCGGACACCTTGCGCCTCCCCCCTCCCCGCCAGGGCTGGGGCAACATATTCTGGACGCTGTTCGGCCTCGCGGCGCTCGCGGGCCTCCTGGGCGCCTGCCTCGTCTACACGGCGCCGCCGCTGCTCTCGGATTGGCAGGTCCGCGACACGGCCCATCCCGTCGCCGACGCGCGGGTGACGGACGGCAAGTGCAGTGCCAAGATCGTGATCCACATCTGCGACGCGACGCTGAACCTGCGCACGCCCAACGGCACCGTGGCGCGCCGGGTGAACTACGTGTTCAGTGGCCTGCATGTGGGCGATTACAGCATCCGGGTGATGGCCGATGCGGGCCGTCCCGACCTCGTCACCACCGATCTCGGGCTCGACCGGTTGTGGAACCGCACCCTCACCTTCCTGGCGATCACCGGGGCGCTGGCCGCAATCATCGTGCTGGGCATCGCCGGGATGATCCGCAACCGGCGCGCGACCTCCTGAAGGCGCCTCGCTCCGGCCGTCGAACCGTCACCCCAGGCCCGTGATCCGGGGCCGCCGCACCACGAAGGAACCGCCGCATGATGTCACGCCGCCACGTTCTCGAAGCCACCGCCCTCGTCCTGCTCTCCGCATCGGCGGCATGGGCCGAGCCGACGGTGGGCCTCGCCGAGCGCCGGGCGATCGCCGCCTACCGCCAGGACCGCTATCCCGCCTACGAGAAGGCGATCCAGGACGCGGCGGGCATGCCCGTGCCGGTGGAGGTCGCCTGGGACCAGCTGACGATCCCCGGCGATGCCAAGTACTATGCGGACGAAGGCTATTTCGGGAAGACGATCTTCGAGCCCATCGCCGCCGGGCTGAAGGAGGTCGGCAAGGACAAGATGGGCCGGGACGCCCTTGCCCAGAAGCTCAAGGCGATCCGCATCCGGTTCGACGAGAAGACCGCGCCGGCCTCGAACTACCCCAACGGGCTGACCTTCGAGGGCGGCACCCTCGACGTGAACTGGCGGCCCTTCTCCAACGTCGCCGACTTCAAGGACAGGGTCGATGCCGTGGTGAAGGTTCTGGAAAAGAACCTCTGATCGCAACGCTGGCCGCGTCTCCTTCAGGCGCGGCCGAGAAGCCGGTGAACCTGCCACGTGATCATCATGCTCGACGCCATAAGGATCGCGTAGAGAAGGTTGAGAAGAAGCGGCGTGTCGTGCATCGGCCCGAACCCGTGCTGGTACGGTGGGAGGAAAGCACCTCCCTGGCAACAACCGGGCCATGCCCTCCCCGCCGACGGGCCGTTCACGACGTCTGCGGGCCGGTGGGTTCGAGGGCCTTGGCGGAGACCAAGCGCATCAGGACCGCCAGCAGGTCGGTCTGGGTGACGATCCCGAGGACGCTGCGATCCTCGGCCGTGACCACCACCGCATGCGTGTGTCCGTCGCTCAGCGTCTCGACCAGGGAAAGCACGGGCTCGTCCGCCATGGCGGTCCTGGCCGTCGACATCACCTGCGCGATGGCCCCGTCACCGCGCAAGGCGAGTTCGCGCAGGCCCAGCGTGCCGGCGAGCCGGCCGGCGCCGTCGATCACGGGCAGGGTCCGGATGTTGTGCTTGAGCAGCAGGTCGCGCGCCTTCGCGACGGAGTCGTTCACGCCGATCGTGACCACGTCCCGCGACATGACCGTGCCGCAGTCGAGCTCCCCATGGGCGCGGGCCATGGCCTGGCTCTCGACTTCGCGGAGCAACCGATCCAGGTCGGTCCGGTCGATGTCGAGGGTTTCGTTCAGGGACTCGAGCGCCGCGTCGACGTCGCGGGCATTGAAGCCGACGCGGAGCGGAGCGGGCAAATCGGCCGTTCCATGGACGTTGACGGGCGCCGCCTGCGGAACATGCGGATATTGCCGCCCCGACAGCCGATGGAAGGCGATGCCGAGGCCGACCAGGATGAGGGAGTTCAGGCAGACGGGGACGAAGGGAAACAGGAAGCCGGAGGACGCGATGGCCGGCCCGCCGATGAGGGCCGTCAGGGCGGCGGCACCGCCCGGCGGATGCAGGCAGCGCGTGAACGACATCGCCGCGATGGCGAGCGAGACGCCGACGCCGATGGCCAGCACGGGGTTGGGGATGAAATAGGCCGCCGTGACGCCGATCAGGGCCGAGATCGTGTTGCCGCCGATGATCGGCCAGGGCTGGGCGAGCGGGCTCGCCGGCACGGCGAAGAGGAGCACCGCGGTCGCTCCCATCGGGGCGACGATCAGGGGAATGTGCGGCCCCTCTCCGACGATCCAGCCGCTGACGAGGCCGGTCAGCGCGATGCCCAGGAGTGCACCGAGGCAGGCGATGAGACGCTCGCGCAGCGTGGCACCCGCCAGGATCGGCCGAAACAGGCGAGATCCGAGCAGCTCGCCGAGACGACGCCCAGGACCGGCGATGTTGGACATCCTCTCCTACCCCTCCCCCGTTCGACCGCGCACTCGGCCGCTCATCGCCGCCATCGCTGGCTCACGAGCCTGGTATACCAGAGAGAGTTTTACAGGCCGCGTCGAGATTTGCAATCTCGATAGGCATTTTGCCTTTTGGTGAGGCAATCCGGGCGTCCGATATAGTCGCACGACGCTTTCGCGTTCCGATCGCTCACAATTTTGGCCGCCGCCGAGTATGCGAGCGTGAGATCCTGCCTGCCGATCACTGTCCTGTGATCGATGATGCGGGTCATCCGAGGGCGCTCGCGCTGCGGTCCTCTCCGGACCTGCGGCTCGCTCGGACGGCGATGGCGGCTCTGGCCATCGCGCCCCTATGACGCCACACGGCCGGGGCATCGACGCCGCCACCGGCTCCACCATGAAAGAGGCGCATGGAAAGCGTTACCGTCGTCCTGGCCCTGCTGCTGTCCGTCCTCGTCAGCGGCGCCCTCGGCCGCCTGCTTCCGCTGCCGTTGCCGTTGATCCAGATCGCCATCGGCGTGGCCCTGGCCCTGGGACCGCTGCCGAGCACGTCCCTCGACCCCGAAATCTTCTTCCTCGTCTTCCTGCCGCCGCTTCTGTTCCTCGATGGCTGGCGTATTCCGAAGCGTGACCTGTTCCGGGACGGCAAGACCGTGCTGGCCCTGGCGCTGGGCCTTGTGGTCCTGACCGTGCTCGGCATCGGAACGCTGATCCACGGCATGATCCCGGGGATGCCGCTCGCCGTGGCCTTCGCCCTCGCGGCCGTCCTGTCGCCGACGGACCCCATCGCGGTCTCGTCCGTGGCGGCGCAGGCCCCGGTTCCGCGCCGTCTCATGCACATCCTCGAAGGCGAGGCCCTCCTCAACGACGCCACCGGCCTCGTCTGCCTGCGCTTTGCCATCGCCGCCGCCCTCACGGGCACCTTCTCGCTGCCCCAGGCCGCGACCACCTTCGTCTGGCTCGCGCTGGGCGGCATCGGCATCGGCGCCGCGACCACCTTCCTCCTCATGGGCGCGCAGGACCTTCTGCGCCGGCGCACGGGGGAGGATCCCGGCCTACAGATCCTGTTCAGCCTGCTCACGCCGTTCGGCGCCTATCTCGCCGCCGAGCATGTCCACGCTTCCGGCATCCTGGCCGCCGTCGCGGCCGGCATCGCCATGACCTATGTGGAGATCCAGGGCCGCAGCCTGGGCGCCACGCGCGTCCGGCGCACCGCCGTCTGGGACACGGTGGCTCTGGCCGCCAACGGCTCGATCTTCGTCCTGCTCGGCGAGCAACTGCCGGAGGTGCTGCGGCAAGCCGTCAAACAGGCGGACGTCCAGGGGGCCGGCTGGCTCGTCGCCTGGATCCTGGCCATCACCGCCGGCTTGATGGCGATCCGCTTCGTCTGGGTCTGGATCTCGCTCCAGTTCGTGCTGATGAAGGCACGCCGGAGCGGCGATCGCCGGGAGACGCCGACCCTGCGCCTCGTGGCCGCGACGACCCTGGCGGGCGTCAAGGGCGCCATTACCCTCGCGGGTATCCTGACCCTGCCGCTCACCCTAGCGGACGGCGCGCCCTTCCCCGCGCGCGACCTCTCGATCCTCCTGGCGATGGGCGTGATCCTCACCTCGCTCCTCCTGGCGAGCACGGTCCTGCCCCCGCTGCTGCGGGGCCTGCGCCTTCCCCCCGAGCCCAGCCACGATGCCGAGGAGGACGCCGCCCGCGCCGCCGCGCGCGACGACGCCGTGAAGGCCATCGAGGCCCTTCAGCATCGGCTCGTGGAGGAACAGGAAGACGCCTCCATCGCGGTGGAAGCCAGCGCCCGCGCCATGGACCGCTACGAGGGGCTGGAAGCAGCGACGGCGGAGCCGCGGAAGGATGTCAGCCGCATCAAGCAACTCGCCCTTACCGAGAAGCGCCTGCGCCTCGCGGGCATCGAGGCCGAGCGCCAGGCCCTCTATCGCCTGCGCCGCTCGGAGGCCATCGACGACGTGGTGCTGCGGCGGCTCGTCCGGGAAATCGATCTGGTGGAGGCGCGCCTCGTCGTCTGAGCGGGTCGGGCGGGATCTGGGCGCGCGATATAATCCGTGACACCGCGTGCGCGCGAGCACGCCAAGAATGGAGATGGCGCCCCATATCTATTTCCAACAGCAACAAGCAGACCTCACTCCAGATCTGCAGCTTATAGGAGCCATGTCACCCCCATGAAGACCCGTATTGCCGCCATCGCCACTGCCCTCGTTCTTGGTGTGTCTTCGATTTCTTCGGCGATGGCTTACGATCGTCCTGCCCGTTACACGGGGTTCTCGCCCTACGATGTCGAGACGACGGGTTCGCTCCAGTCCCGTGGTGATGATGTCTCGCGCAACCCGTCCACCTGCCCGATGAGTTCGGCCGCCGAAGGCAACGCCAACCAGCAGAACTTCCCGGTCCAGCAATACGGCCAGACCTCGGGCGGGAACCGCTGCTGATCGGTCGACGAGGGTTCGCCGATGAAGCTGAAACCGTTCAACTACGCGATGATCGGCGTGTTCGCCGTCGGCCTCATCGCGACGATCGTCGGCTCGCTGAAGGTCGCCATGGGGTTCTGAGACCCCTTAGATCCGAGACGTCGTGCCAGGCCTCGATGAGTTCGCCTCATCGGGGCCTTTTCGCGCGCCGTCACGGCGATTGCGGCTTTGCGGATCCCGGATCGGTCGATGGCGAACCGGTGCGCCCGTCCGATCAGCCGAGCCAGGAGCCGGCCACTTCCGTCATCGCGCCGGGGGAGCCGCCGGTCTCGTCCGCCACCGGCCGGAACGCCAGGATCCGGCGCTCGACCTGAAATTTCGTCTGGATGGCGCGGGCCAGCTCCTCCTGCCCGAACGGCTTGGTCAGGCGCACGTCATCGGCGTGCTCGCCCTCCGCCGGGTCGGCGTAGCCGGTCGCGAGGATGGCCGGCAATCCGGGATGGTCCCGGCCGATCGCCGCGATGAGCTGCGTGCCGTTCATGCCCGGCATCAACTGGTCCGTGATCACGAGATCGAACGGTTCGGCGCAGCGCAGGACGTGCAGGGCCTGCGCGCCCGACGCCGCCTCCTTCACCACGTGACCGAGATCCTCCAGCAGGGCCGCCGTGTTCATCAGGACCAGCGGGTCGTCATCGACCACCAGCACCCTCAACGGTCTCGTCGCCGACGGGCAGAGGGCCGTTTCCGGCACCGCCTTTCCCGGGTCGCCGGCCTCGGCCTCGGGCAGCCACAGCTCGGCCGTCGTGCCCTGGCCCGGAACGCTCCTGAGACGCAGCCGGCCGCCCGACTGCTCGGCGAAACCGTGGATCATGGAGAGCCCCAGCCCGGTGCCCTTGCCGACACCCTTGGTCGTGAAGAACGGCTCGGTGGCGCGGGCCAGCGTCTGCTCGTCCATGCCGTCCCCCGTATCGGTGACCGACAGGCAGACGTAGCGACCCGGAGCGAGGCCGGGAATTTCGTCGGGGGCGACCACCGCGTCGCGCGCCGCGATGGTGATCCTGCCGCCCTCCGGCATGGCATCGCGGGCGTTGACGGCGAGATTGAGCAGGGCCAGTTCGAGTTGGTTGGCATCGACGTTGGCGAGCGGCAGCTGGGGGGGGAACCGCGTGGCGACCGGGATGCCCGCACCGATGGAGCCCTGCAGCAGCTCGGTCATGCCCCGCACGAGCTCCCGCACGTCCACGGGGCCGGTTTCCAGCTTCTGCTGGCGGGCGAAGGCGAGCATGCGCTTGGTCAGCGTGGCGCCCCGCTCGGCCGCCTGAATGGAGTTCTCCACCAGCTGCAGCAGCTTGCGATCCGGCGGGAGGCGCTTGCGGGCGAGATGCAGATTGCCGAGCACGACGGCGAGGAGGTTGTTGAAATCGTGGGCGACACCCCCGGTGAGCTGACCGATCGCCTCCATCTTCTGCGACTGGACGAAGCGTGCGCGCGCGTCCTCCAGAGCCCGCTCGGTGTTCCGCCGCTCCGTGACGTCCCGCGTGATCTTGGCGAAACCGATCAGCTCGCCATGCTCGCCCCGGATCGGATCGATGACGACATGCGCCCAGAAACACGTCCCGTCCTTGCGGACGCGCCGGCCTTCGGCTTCGAAACGGCCTTCGGTGGCCGCCGTCCGGAGCGCCTGGGCGGGCAGGCCCGAGGCGCGGTCCGCGTCGGTGTAGAAGCGCGAGAAATGCTCGCCGATGATCTCGTCGTCCGTGTAGCCCTTGAAGCGCTGGGCGCCGCGATTCCAGCTCGTGACCTTTCCCTGAGGGTCGAGCATGTAGATGGCGTAGTCCCGCACGCCCTGCACGAGCAGGCGGAACTGCTGCTCGCTCCGTTCGAGGGCGGCCAGGGCGGCCCGTCGCTCGGTGAGGTCGCGGGTGACCTTGGCATAGCCGACGAGGGTGCCGTCCTCGCCACGGATCGGATCGATGAGCACGTGCGCCCACATCAGGCTGCCGTCCTTGCGGACGCGCCATCCCTCCTGCTCGAACCGCCCCTCGGTCTCGGCGATCCTCAAGGCCCGGCCGGGCAGACCGATGGCCCGGTCGTCGTCGGTGTAGAAGCGCGAGAAGTGCTCGCCGATGATCTCGGCGTCGGTATAGCCCTTGAAGCGCTGGGCGCCGCGGTTCCAACTCGCCACCCGACCCTGCGGATCGAGCATGTAGATGGCGTAATCGACGATGCTCTCCACCAGCAGGCGGTACCGCTCGTCGTCGACGACCAGGGCTTCGACCGCATCCGCCGCCGTCATGGCGTGACCGATGGTGGGTTCTCGATTGGAGACATCGTCAGCCATGGGTCCACCCTACTCGATACCCAACACGATGTCGGCTGCGTCGCCTTTCGGACGCTTCGCTGACCCACCCGGTGACTGGTGCCCCAACGCTCCATGACCATACCTCGACCGGACGTCGGAGACAGTCTCACGCCTGTCGCAACAGAATGACTGGATTTCCATTCCCGCTTCAATGCGGGGTGACTGTCAATTGATAAGTTCTGGCGCCCAAGCGCCGTCGCGCGGGGCCTTGGAGCCGGTCACCGGAGTCCCTGCGCCGGAACGGCCGTCGCCATCGGCGGCGATGGTGAAGCGGGTCGTCATGGGGATGCAGGCGCAGGGCCGTGGCGGACCCGCTCCGTCCTCAGTCGATCACCTCGACGATCCGGCGGGTGCCCGGCTCCACCAGCACCGGGATATCGTTCACGACGGTGTAGTTGTAGCCTTTCAGGGCGAATTCGGGAGGCACGTCGTAATAGACGACACCGCCCTCGGGCAGCACGGCGCCGACATGCACCTTGCCCCGATAGGCGAAGGACGGGCGACGCTCGCCCCGCGTGTAGATCCTGAACCGTTCCCGGCGATCGATGCCGAGGATCTCGTTGGCGGTCCCGACCGCGCCTCCGATCACGCTGCCGACGGCCGCGCCGAGGGGGCCGGCGATGTTACCGCCGCGCTCGGCACCGTCCTCGGTGCCGCGGGCGTAACCTTGTGCATGAGCCGCCATCCCGACGCTCAACGCCGCGAGCACACCCGCCGCAACACCTAACCGCATGGGTTTTCCGCCCTCGTTCCCGACGTGCCGACAAGGCCGGACGACCGAAATCCCCCGACGGCCTCTTCATGGCGCGTTATCGTTAACGAAATCCGCCCGTCGGCGCGGGCCCCGATCCGACCGGCTTCGGCCATTGGGGGGATGGTGCCGGATGAGGGGATTGAACCCCCGACCTTCGGTTTACAAAACCGCTGCTCTACCGCTGAGCTAATCCGGCCCGATGCGCTAGCTACCAGCCGCGGGCGCGCCGTTCAACCGTCGATGAACGGGGTGTCGGCGCCCTGTCGTCCGACGAGGCCGGCCGCCCGGCGTTCCTCTCCTCCGGCCCGGCCCCGGATCGACTCATGTGGGCGGGGCGTCTTGGCAACATGTTAATCTGTCGCCGCCATGCTGACGAACAACATGAGATTTCGGGGCGGGCGACCAAGGACATGCATATCGTCATCGTCGATACCAGCCGCGTTGTCCTGAAGGTCGTTGCCGGCATGCTCGAGCCGCAGGGCCATAACGTCGATGTCTTCACCGACTCGCAGGCCGCCCTCGACTTCGTCACCTACACGCCGACCGTGCGAGTCCTGATCACGAGCCTCGAAGTCCGCCCCTTGAGCGGCCTCGAACTGTGCTGGTCGGCGCGTCTCATCGCCGAAACCAACCGGCCGCTCTACGTCATCACCATGTCCTCGGCCCGCAATTCCCGCAATCTCGCCGAGGCGCTCGACAGCGGGGCGGACGATTTCATCGAAAAGCCCCCCGGCGCCGAGGAGCTGCATGCCCGCATGCGGGCGGCGGACCGCCTGACGACCATGCAGAGCGAGCTGATTCGCCTCGCCGAGACCGACCCGCTCACCGGCCTCCTCAACCGGCGCGCCTTCCTGCAACGGGTGCGGGACGCCGCCGATCGTGTGGGCAACCACGGCGACATGTCGGCGATCCTGGTGGATATCGACCATTTCAAGCGCATCAACGACGAATACGGCCACGATGTCGGCGATGCGGCGATCCAGAGCGTCTGCAAGACCATTGCGGAGGAGGGCATCGTCGGGCGGCTCGGAGGCGAGGAGTTCGGCATCGTTCTTCCGCACCGGCCTGTGACCGATGCCGAGGCGCTCGCGTCACGACTGCGCCGCCTCGTGGAGGCCCTGCGCATCCGCGGCGCCCGCACCCCGATCCGCCTCACCTGCAGCTTCGGCGTGAGCCAGTGGAGCGAGGGCGATACGATCGAGGCCATGATCAAGCGGGCCGATATCGCCCTCTACGAGGCCAAGACCACGGGGCGCAACCGGGTGATGTCGGCCGCCGCCGACCTCGTCCTCGCCCGGGCGGGATGAGCCAATCCCATTTCGAACCGGGCTGTTCCTGATAGGGACAGGCACCCTGGCGCCATGGGCGCGCTTCCGTCCGCATTAACCGAGATGACGCGGTTTTCGGACCTGTTTTCGTAAAATACCCCCGTGTATTCATGGGCCATGGCCCGGATTCGATGAAGAATCCGATGGAACGGGATTTGAACTGCTCTCCACCAGCCCGATCGCGATGTGTCGCGATGGGACAGAGGGGGGAGCGGCATGAACCAGGCCGTGGGGGTTTTGATCGTCGACGAGCCAGCGGTGCTCGGGCCTGTCCTGCGGGCCTTCCTGGAGCATGAGCCCAGCCTGCATACGCTGGGCGAGGCCGATCTGCCGCTGGGCGGTCCGGGCACCGGGAGCGTCGTCGCCCTGGTGTTCCTGCCCGAGACCGCGTCGAAGAGCGCCCTCGCCCGGATCGCCGCGCTCAAGCGTCACCCGAACCTGCGCGTGCTGGTGGCCTTCCAGAGCCTCCCCGCCGAGACCCTGCGGAGCCTGCTCGAGGCGGGGGCCGATGCGGTGGTGGCGCAATCGGCGACCCCGCGGGAGATCAGCGCGACGATCGTGCGGCTGGCCCATGCGGGCGACGCGGACACGCAGGCCGCCGGCCCGGCGGAAGCCGGCGATGGGCTGACCCCGCGCGAAGCGGAGATCCTCCGGTTCCTCAGCGCCGGCTTCAGCAACAAGGAGGTGGCGCGCCGCCTCAGCCTCAGCGTCCGCACCGTGGAGACGCATCGGCTCAACCTGCGCCGCAAGACCCAGACGGGCCGGCTGAAGGACCTCGTCTGCCTCGCCCGGCAACTGGGTCTGGCCCCCGTGGTGGAGAGCGAGACGCCACGCCAGGGCAAGAGCGAATCCGGCCACCATGGCCACAAGGCCGTCATCGAGACGATGGCGCGGCATTAAGGGAGCGCTAGGGGATCGATCGCAGCGTCGGCCGTATCCGCTCCCCAAAAGAAAGCCCTGCGAGACGCAGACAGGATCAGATTCACCGAACGGGTGCATTCGCTTCGATTCTAAAGCGGCATCCGTTTCAGGCTGTTCGGATGATGTTCCAGATGTCGGGATGGGCGGCATGCGGCCAGAATTTTCCCAACATTGGGAATGCTCTTGGGCGGAATAAAATCGGGCAAATTCGCAGCTCGCGGTATCGCCGTTCAGTAGATCCTAGTGTTAAGGTACATGAACTCCCGGGATTATCCCTCGCAAATTGCCATGACACATCTTTTCACCACACTGCGGCACCCGGTTGAGAAGCTCCGTGAGGCAGAGCATTTCCTTGGTCGCCTAGCCTTCGCTGGCGGACTGGAGTTTCAGTTCGAATTGAATGCTTTTCTCTCCGCGAGCAGAAGCGTGACCTTCCTGCTTCAATGCGCGATGGCGAAGGTACCTGGATTTGCGGATTGGTACGGGGCTCAACAAACTTCCATGAAGTCCGACGCGGCAATGCGTTTCTTTGTCGAGCTCCGCAACATCTCGCAGAAGCAAGGCCCGGTTTCTTTTGTTGGGGGCAGCTTGCAGAATGGGGGGTGGACTTACCGCTTTGTGGGTCGCCCTCATGCGGTGCCAGAAGACTTGGTTGGCAAGGACATATGCGCTTGCTGTGCTTCGCATCTATCGAAGCTTGCTCGATTGCTTGCTGAATGCGCCAACGAATTCCCTTTTCAGAGCTGTCCGGGGCGAGCGTTCACCGTGGAGGGCATGAACGCCCTGAAGTACGATTGGCGGGACGCAGAAGAGGCGGCAGGTTTACCACCAGGTTACACTCAAGTCTCTGGCATTCCAGCAGCAGAAATGTTGCGACTTCTTAGGCGCGAGATCGAACCGCTCGATACGAAGACCATCGAGCGGATAGGCAAAGGCGACATGCGTGTTGGTGAAGCGAGCCTCTCATTCCACCAATCGAACGGCGACGATTTGGTCGATGCGTTGGCGTCGCGAATGGACGCAACGGACGGCAACGGTACTCACCCCCGCGACGTCTTCTTGAGCTCAATCCTCACCCGCATCGATGAAATCGAACGGGAAGGTCACTAAATGTTCGGTCCAGGCCTATGCCGTCGCCCGGGCCTCGGGCTTCGCCGAACCGGACCGTCCCTTATGCTGCGCCACTTTTCCCGTAGTCGCACCCATGACCTTGGCTGTCGCCGAACTCTTGGATTTCATCTTGGCTGACACCTTGGCCTTCACCGAGACCCTGCCCTTCGCCGCATCGAGACGCGCCCGCAGCAACCCGAGAACCGCCGCCTCCTCGGGCTTCAGCCCGGCGATGTCCGTCCGCAACTCGTCCTCCACCGCCTCCGCCACCTGGAGCAGCAGCGCACCCTCCAGGTAACCGTCGAGGATTTCGGGGTGGATGTAGCATTTGCGGCAGATGGTCGGCGTGTTGCCGAGCCGTGACGCGACGCTCTCGATGGCCGCGCGAAGGTTCTTCTTGGCCTTGGCCTCGGTGTCGAACGCCTCGAATTCTTGGAGGGCCAGCGCGGCGAGAACGGTGCCGGCCCAGGTCCGAAAATCCTTGGCAGTGATCTCCTGCCCGGTGATCTCGCGCAAATAGGCGTTGACGTCGGCGGAGGTGACGTCGCGCGTCTGGCCGGCGTCGTCGATATACTGGAACAGCTCCTGGCCCGGCAGGTCCTGGCAGGATTTCACGATGCGGGCCACGCGCCGGTCCTTCACCGACAGGTTCCACATCTTGCCGCTCTTGCCCTTGAAGCGGAACGTCAGCTCCGCGCCCGCGACGGTCACGTGGGGATCGCGCAGGGTGGTGAGCCCGTAGCTCTTGTTGGTGCGGGCGTAATCGTCGTTGCCGACGCGGATGAGGGTCGCTTCGAGGAGGTGAACGATCGTCGCCAGCACCTTCTCACGGCACAGGCCGCGACGGCCCATATCCTCGTCCACCCGCGCGCGGATGGCGGGCAGTGCGTCGGCGAAGGCCATGATGTGCTCGAACTTCGTCGAGTCGCGCGCCTGCCGGAAATCGGGATGGTAGCGGTACTGCTTGCGCCCCTTGGCGTCCCGGCCCGTGGCCTGGATGTGGCCGTTGGCGCGGGGGCAGATCCAGACGTCGGTATAGGCCGGCGGGATCGCCAGGGACCGGATTCGCTGCAGGATCTTCGGGTCACGGACGGCCTTCCCCTTCGCATCGCGATAGGAGAAACCGGTTCCGCTCCTCCGCCGAGTCAGCCCCGGCCGGTCGGCATCCACATAGGTCAGGCCCGCCTCGATGGCCGCATCCCGCGGATCGGCGACGACACCGTCCTCTTCGCGATCCGCCGCCATCCTCTGCCTCCCGTCGGTTGTCAGGAACGGTCAACCGGCAGGATATGCGCAGCGTTCCGAGCCGGGCCGGCGGCGCGATGTCTCGCCCGGCCGCGTCATCGCCCCCGGCCTCCGTCCGGCTTCGCACGAGGCGGGGGCGTGCTACAGCGCCTGTCATGGCCACGTCCCCCTCACCCTCCTCCGCGCCGATGAAGCGGCTCGTCTTCGTCGTCACCGAGGATTGGTTCTTCGCCTCGCACTTCCTGCCCATGGCGCGGGCCGCCGTGGCGATGGGCCTGTCCGTGGCGGTGGTGACCCGCGTGCGCGCCCACCGGGCCGTGATCGAGGCGACGGGCGCGCGCGTGGTCGAGCTGGAGGCCGAGCGGTCGAGCCTCAACCCCATGGCGGCAGGCTATGCGGCGGGCCAGCTCGCGGCGATCCTGAAGGGGCTGAAGGCCGACATCGTCCATTGCATCGCCCTTCGCTCGATCCTCGTGGGCGGGACGGCGGCGGCGATGGCGGGCATCTCAGGCCGGGTCTACGCCCTGACCGGGCTCGGCCTGATGGGCGCGCGCGCCGACCTCGCCGGCCGCATGGGCCGCCTCGCCCTGCGCCAGCTGATCCGTGGCCCCCTCGCCTCGAAACAGACCCGGTTCCTGTTCGAGAACCCGGACGACGCCACCGCGCTCGGCCTCGATCCGGCCGACACGGCGGTCACCATCGTCGGCGGGGCCGGCATCGATCCCGCTTTGCTCGCGCAGACGCCGCAACCGCCCTCCCCGCCCCTGCGCGTCGCCATCGTAGCGCGGATGCTGTGGTCGAAGGGCATCGACACGGCCGTGGAGGCGATACGACTCGCCCGTGCGGAGGGTGCCGCTGTGGAGCTCTCCCTCTACGGGGCGCCGGATGCCTCGAACCGGAGGGCGATCCCCGAAGAGACCCTGCGGTCGTGGAGCCGGGACGGCGTCACCTGGCACGGCCCGACCCGCGACGTGACCGGGGTGTGGGCAAAGCACCATGTCGGGTGCCTGCCCTCGCGGGGCGGCGAAGGCCTGCCGCGCACGCTGCTGGAGGCGGCGTCCTGCGGGCGTGCCCTCCTCACCACCGACGTGCCCGGCTGCCGGACGCTGGTCCGCGACGGGATCGAGGGCATGCTGGTCCCGCCCGACGACGCGCAGAGCCTCGCCGCCGCGATGATCCGGCTCGCCGCCGATCCGCTCCTCGTGGCGAGGATGGGCGAGGCCGCGCGGCGGCGCGTGGTGGAAGGGGGCTTTACCGAGGATGCGGTGATGCGGGCGGTGTCCGGACTCTACGCGGATCTGCTGCGCCCATGACGCCCTCGGTCGATCCACTTCGCTTCATCCGCGCCAATACGCGGCTCCTGCCCGTGCCCCACGCGCCGGAGATCGTGCTGCATGTGGCCGACGAAGCCACGGAGCTGTGGCAGAAGACGGAGGACGAGCTCGATTCCATCGGCCTGCCGCCGCCGTTCTGGGCCTTCGCCTGGGCGGGGGGCCAAGCCCTGGCCCGGCATGTCCTCGACCGACCGGAGCTCGTCGCCGGGCAGCGCGTCCTCGATTTCGCCTCCGGCTCGGGGCTGGTGGCGATCGCGGCGGCGCTCTCCGGCGCCACCCATGCGACGGCGAGCGACCTCGACGCCTTCGCCATCGCGGCCATCGGCCTCAATGCCGGGGCCAACGGCGTCGGCGACAGGATCGCGCCCGTCCTCGACGACCTCATCGGTTCGCGGCCCGCCGATCTCGGCGTCACGACGATCCTGGTGGCGGACATCTTCTACGAGCGGGACATCGCCGGCCGCGTCACCGACTGGCTGGCGGCCCTGCACGAGCAGGGCGCCACCATCCTCATCGGAGATCCCGGCCGCTCCTACCTGCCGAGGGACCGGCTCGACATCCTCGCGACCTACGAGGTGCCGGTGAGCCGCTCCCTGGAGGATGCGGAGATCAAGCGCAGCAGCGTCTGGCGCTTCAGGGCTTAGGAGCCGGGGGCGTCGCCTCCGGTGTCATGCCGGTGCCGGGGGGTACGGTGGAGCCGGGTGCCATCGGCGCGGCCGGGGCGGTGGCGGCTCCGGGGGCGTCGCCGCCCTTCAGGCAGGATTTGATCAAGGCATGCCGGTCGGCCTTGTCGGAACCGGCGGATTTCGCCTCCTCCTTGCACGCCTTGCGCGCGTCGACCTTGCAGGACTTCATGAACGTCTTGGCTTCGTCGCCCTTCAGGCCCTTGGCCTTCATCTCCTGCTTGCAGGCCCCGATGCGGCCGCCGACGGCGGCGGAGGCTTCCGTCACCGGCAATCCGGCGAGCATCCCGACAACCAGGACGGACTTCAACGTCGAACTCATCATGATCGCACTCGCTTCATCGGATGGAGAGGTGGGTCCAGGCAGAGGCGGGCCGTGATCGATGGGCCGCCCCGCCTCGTGTCATCGCTCAAAGCGCCGCGGCGCGGCTCCGTCTTCGGCCATGCCCGCCATGGATGCAACGCCCAAGCCCCCTCCGGTCCGTCCCCCGCGCGGGCACATTGCCGTGAGGGAGATCCGCGACGAGGGGGCGCCTTCGGCTCATCCGGCCTGCGGCATCCGGATCTGGTCGAAATCGAGCAGGGCCGTCTCGATCACGATCTGCGTCCGGCTGATGACGTCGAGCTTGCGCAGGATCTCGGAGACATGCGCCTTGACCGTGGAATCGCCGACCTGGAGCTCGTGCGCGATCTGCTTGTTGAGCTTCCCCTGCCGGATCATCAGAAGGACGCGCAGCTGCTGCGGCGTCAGGCGGGCGATCCGCTCCGCGAGCTGGGTCGGAGGGGCCGAGCCGGCCGCTTCATCCGACAGGGCGGCGGGGATCGACAGACCTCCGCCGAGCACGTCGGCGATGGCCCGTGTCAGCGTCGCCTTGTCCACCGCCTTCGGTACGAATCCGGCCGCGCCGTGCTGCAGCGCCTCGCGCATGATGCGAGGGTCGTCGAGGCCGGACACGACGAGGATCGGCACACGCGGGAAGCGGGAGCGGATCGAGACGAGCCCCTCGAAACCCAGGACGCCCTGCATCGAGAGATCGAGCAGGACGAGATCGACGGTGCCGGCTGCCGCCAGGACCGCCATGGCGGCGGCGATCCCCTCGGCCTCGTCGATGACCGCTTCGGGAAAGGCGAGCTTGACCGCGCTCGCCAGCGCGTCGCGAAAGAGCGGGTGGTCGTCGACGATCAAAAGATGCATGGCCGCTCCGCCGCTGCCCTCTTCCATCGCAGATCCCCCGCACGCCCTCGGCGACCCTATCAGATCCCCGCCGGGCACGCCAAAGCGGTGGGAGGGCCGGACCCCGAGGGCCCCGGCACCGTCACGGCGCCGTGATCTTGACGCCGGTCTTCTCCACCTCGGCCCGGACCATCGTCTTCGTCTCGACGGGAGCCACGGACCAGGCCACCGCACCGATCAGGCACAGTGCGGCGAGGCTGTAGGCGAAACCGTGCATCACCCTCATCAGGCCGAGGAGGAGCGGAATGAGCGACAGCGCCATCGCCATGGTCGGATTACCCGTCAGGTAATAGACCGAGGCGAATGCGATGACCGACATGATGATCGCTTTGAGGAAGTTAGGCACGCATCTCTCCGTTCCGTGAAGCCACTGACGCCGAGGGTCCGATCGCTCGAAGTCTCCTCGGTCGATCCGACCCCGGAGGTTCCCCTCCGAGGGACTTATGCCGGAACGGTGACAGTTGACGCATCCCTTCCCCCAGGAGGCAGGACGCGACGACATTCCCCGCCCGACGACCCGCCGGTGCCTCGCTTCCTGCAGGGAAGGGAGGGCCGGGACCACCCCTTGCCGAACAGACCGCCCATGCGCGGCAGCGGGCCCGATGGATCCCGATGGACGGCGTTCGCCCACCCGCCATCCGCACCGGCGGGAACAGGCAATTCCCGCGCCGATGCGGCGGTCATCGACGCGCCGGCCCGCGACCGCGCTCGCAGGCCGGCCGTGCATCCTTGCCGCACGATGGATTTGGCCATCGGGAGAACCAGGCCGAACCGGTTGAATTGAAAAATTGAAGCGAACCGGCAAGAATATGAACGACCCCGCACGGTCTGACATGGAGGACTTGACGGAGCGCTGCATACAAGTCAGATGTACGATTACGCACGTAAAGTTTCAGGGACGACGAATTTCATCAAATGAATATGCTTCATTTGTTGAATTTGCAGCTGCGTTGCTATGTCATGATCAACCTCCGGCGTTGATGAGCGGCTCATAACTGCGACGTCGTCTCCTCAGGGCGCATGCATGGTCATTTCCTCCCAGCACACGATCCGCAACAGCCTCCTCTCCCGGCTGCGGGCGGACGATCGAGCGTCCATCCTGGCTGCCCTCGATCGGGTCGAGCTCAAGCGGAAGGACGTTCTTGCCCAGCCGAACGAACCGCTGACCCATGTCCATTTCCTGGAGACCGGAGTCGCCTCGGTCGTCGTCGGCACGCGGGACCGCAGGCGGATCGAGGTCGGCATCATCGGCTCCGAAGGCGCGACCGGCCTGCCGCTGCTGTTCGATGTGGATTCCACGCCCCACGAAACCTTCATCCAGATCGAAGGCGAAGCCTTGCGGATGAGCAAGGACGCATTCATCGGCCTGATCGAACAAAGACCCGCGTTCCGCAGACTGATGATGCGCTACGCCCACATCTTTCAGCTCTTCACGGCACAGACGGCCCTGTCGCACGGCAGCTATACTTTGGAAGAGCGGCTGGCCCGCTGGTTGCTGATGTGCCACGACCGGGTCGAGAAGGATGAATTTCCCATCACCCATGAGTTCCTGTCCGTCATGCTCGGTGTCCATCGCCCGGGCGTGACGACGACGATCCATATCCTCGAGGGGGCCGGCACCATTCGGGCGCGCAGGTCCCACATCGAGATCGTCGATCGGCCGAAACTCGAACTCATCGCGGGCGACAGCTACGGCATACCGGAGGCCGAGTATCGTCGCCTGATCACGAATGACGTCGCACCGGAGCAATGAGTAGTCTGCACCTCGAGGGCCGGGCGATGGCGGGCCGCACGGCCCTCATCCTACAAGAGCTTTCATCCAGGCAGAGCGAGACGCCGGCGAGCGTCGCGCTCGTCCGCAGGAAAAACGAAGCTCCGTGCCCAGCCGATAAACGGCCCTCATCGCTCCGTTATTTATTTGTCATGACGCAGTACAGCCGACAGATCGCCTTCGACGCGAAACTCCATCCGATCCACCCCTCCCAATAGTGATTGTACGGTCGGCTGAATACTGAATTCATACGCGCGCCGGGCCGCATCCATTCGACAAGTTGACGCATAAATCCGTCATTTTGTCTGTCGAGATCGAAGGTGCGGCGAAATGTCGACACGACTTTATGTGTTCGGATCGGGCAGATGCACGAACAGGATCATACATACCTCGGGGAACTCGCAGACCATTACGACCGAGCCGGAAGACGGAATTCGAGGCTAGGCTACGACTTTGGTACAAGGTCGATTGCTTTAAGATAATGATGTTTTGTACGTTTTTGCCATCATAGCTCGTTGAAGTCGCATCACGAAAGATGTTACTTCTGAGCAGATTTCGATGCTTATCGATAGAGATATTGAACATTGTCGAGGAATAGAATCTCGAATACGATGGAGAGCGTGTTCAATCCGCTCGTCCAGAAGCTCGAAGGCTTCGTTGCGCTCGACGAAGCCGACAGGGACGTGCTTCATCGGATCACAGCCATCGCCCGCGACGTCCCCGCCCGCACCAACCTCGCCCGTGAAGGCGAGCCGCACAACGACATCGTCCTCATCACCGAGGGGATCGGGTGCCGGTTCAAGCAGCGGGCCAACGGCGCCCGCCAGATCACGGCCTACCTCGTGCCGGGGGACACCTGCAATCTCGACATCACCCTGTTGAACCGCCTCGATCATACGATCGCGACCATCTCCGCCTGCAAGGTCGCGCGCATTCCCGCCCCGGCCCTCCGGGAGATCATGGAGAACCATCCGGCGATCGCCCGGGCGCTGCGCATCTCCGCCCTGATCGACGAGGCGACGCTGCGCGAATGGCTGGTGAATATCGGCTGCCGTTCGGCCCTCGAACGGATCGCGCATCTCTTCTGCGAACTCCTCGTGAGGCTGCGGGCCGTGGGCCTCGCCACAGAAGACAGCTGCGATCTCCCCATGACCCAGCACGAGCTCGCCGATACGACGGGGATGACGACCGTGCACGTGAACCGGTCGCTGCAGGAGCTGCGGCGCCGGGGATTGATCGAACTCAAGGGCAAGAGTCTCAAGATCCTGGACTGGCCCAGGCTGAAATCCCTCGCCGAGTTCAAGGCCGGCTATCTTCGCGTGGAAGGGCAAGCCGTGAGCTGAGCGCCCGTCGGGTCGTCACGGCAAGGAGGTCGGTATGCCGCGTTACTTTCTGAACCTGCGCGATCGCGACGGGCTTCATCGCGACTTCGACGGAGACGTGTTCGACTCCATGGACGAGGTGCGCAACGACGCCGTGATCGGCATCAAGCAGATCGTCGCCGACGCGCTCGGCGGCGGCGCGACGTTGAGCGAAGCCCTGGACCGCTCGTTCGAGGTGGTCGACGAGGCGGGTATGACCGTCCTGACGATCTCGTTCGCCGAAGGCGTCGCATCGCGCTCCACGCCCTGAAGGAGGGACAGGTCACTCGGGTTCGGGTTCGCATTGGAACGGCGCCCGAGAATCTTTCCCCGACACCGTGCTTTGGGTGGTTGACCGGTAGGGACCAGCCGTTGTGTTGTCCCCGCCGACAACGCAACTGGGTTCACACATCTCCTCGACGGCTGCTTTCTCGAGCCGACGGCATCGATATGAGGCGCGGTAGGCCACCTCTTCCTGGAAGGAGAGGGACCCCGTCGTACCCGCGAGAGGTGTGAACATCGCAGGCCGACAACGAGGGGCTTTCGCGGATGACTTCGAGGCACGTGCCGACTTCGCCATTCTCCGACCAGAAGCCGGGGACGTCGGGCCTTCGCAAGAAGGTCCCCGTCTTCCGGCAGCCCCGCTACGTCGAGAATTTCGTCCAATCCATCTTCGACATCATCCCCGACCGCGAGGGCGCGACCCTGGTGGTGGGCGGCGATGGCCGCTTCTTCAACCGCGAGGTGGTGCAGACGACCCTCAAGCTCGCCGCCGCCAACGGCTTCGGCCGGGTTCTCGTCGGCAGGGCTGGTCTCCTCTCCACCCCGGCGGCCTCCTGCGTCATCCGCAAGCACGGGGCGATCGGCGGCATCGTCCTGTCGGCGAGCCACAATCCCGGCGGACCGGACGGGGATTTCGGGATCAAGTTCAACGCCGCCAACGGCGGTCCGGCGCCGGAATCCGTCACCGCAGCGATCTACGAGCGCACGAAGGCGATCACCGAGTATCGCATCGCCGACGCGGCCGATCTCGACCTCGACACCGTGGGCGAGGCGAGGATCGACGGCATGGTGGTGTCCGTCATCGACCCGGTGGCCGATTACGCGGCCCTGATGCAGGAACTCATCGACTTCGACGCGATCCGCCGCCTGTTCGCCTCCGGCTTCCGGATGCGGTTCGACGCCATGAGCGCGGTGACCGGCCCCTACGCCACCGCCATCCTGGAAGGGGCGCTGGGCGCCCCCGCCGGCACGGTGGTGAACGGCACGCCGGAGGAGGATTTCGGCGGCCACCATCCCGACCCCAACCCGGTCCACGCCCACGAGCTCTACGAGCTGATGCTGAGCGCGGACGCGCCGGATTTCGGCGCGGCCTCGGACGGGGATGGCGACCGCAACATGATCGTGGCACCCGGCCTCTTCGTCACCCCGAGCGACAGCTTGGCGATCCTTTCCGCCCATGCCCATCGCGCGCCGGGCTACGCCTCCGGCCTGGCGGGCATCGCCCGTTCGATGCCCACGAGCCGCGCCGCCGACCGGGTCGCCGCCTCGCTCGGCATTCCCGCCTACGAGACTCCGACGGGCTGGAAGTTCTTCGGCACCCTGCTCGATGCCGGGCTCATCACCCTCTGCGGCGAGGAGAGCGCCGGCACCGGCTCGAACCACGTCCGCGAAAAGGACGGGCTCTGGGCCGTGCTGCTGTGGCTCAACGTCCTGGCGGCGACGGGCAAGCGCGCCGACGCCATCGTGCGCGAGCATTGGGCCGCGTTCGGCCGCGATTACTACACCCGCCACGATTACGAGGAGATCGAGTCCGAGAGCGCCAACCGCCTCATGGAGGGGTTGCGCGCGCAGCTCGCGAGCCTGCCCGGCCGCCGGATCGGCGACCTCACCGTCTCCACGGCGGACGATTTCCGTTATGTCGACCCGGTCGACGGCTCCGTGACGGCGCAGCAGGGCATCCGCATCAGCTTCGCCGAGGATGCGCGTGTGGTCTACCGGCTCTCCGGCACCGGCACGGCGGGGGCGACCCTGAGGGTCTATATCGAGCGCTACGAGAACGCCCCGGACCGGCTCGACCTGACGCCGGATTCCGTCCTCGCCCCGGTCGTCCAGGCGGCGCGCGACATCGCCGACATCGCCGGCATCACGGGGCGCAGCGAGCCGAGCGTCATCACCTGAGCCCGGGGAGGGACGCCCCTCCCCGCCGATGCCGCACCCCGGGAACCGGGTTTTACCGTGCCCATTGTCCTGAAGATCACGGGTGATCGCCGGCCACGTGATGCCCGCGCACCCCTTCTCGCACAGATGGGACAGACATGAAGTTGCAGGGCAAACGCGCTCTGATCACCGGGGCGGATTCCGGTATCGGACAGGCTGCGGCCGAGCTGTTCGCGCGTGAAGGCGCGGACGTGGCGATCACCTACAACACCGACGCGGACGGCGCGCGGGAGACCGCGCGCCGGGTCGAGGCCGCCGGGCGCACATGCTTGGTGATCCAGGACGATGTCGGCGACCCGGCCACCGTCGAGGCGACCTTCGCCAAGGTGGCGGCCGAGTTCGGCGTCCTCGACATCCTCGTCAACAATGCCGGTCAGGCCATGAGCGGCATGCCGGTGGCCGAGATGGATGACGGCAAGCTCGAGCAGATCCTGCGGGTCAATCTGATGGGGCCGGTCTTCTGCGCCCGCGCCTTCATCAAGGTCCGGCGGGCCAATGGCGGGCGGGGGAAGATCGTCATCGTCTCCTCGGTGGCCCAGCACCTGCCGACACCGGAAAGCGCACCCTACGGCATGTCGAAGGCCGGTGTCGGCTCCCTCTGCCGGAGCCTGTCGCGTGAGCTCGCCGAGGACAAGATCAACGTCAACAACGTCGCCCCCGGCCTGATCGAGACGCCGATGACCAGCGACCGGTTCGAGAACCCCGAGAAGCTCGAAGCCTCCCTGGAACGCATCCCGTGGCACCGCGCCGGCCAGCCCGACGAGATCGCCAAGGCGATCCTCTACCTCGCCTCGGACGATGCCGATTACGTCACCGGCCATACCCTCGTGGTGGATGGCGGCCTGACCATGCAATGGGGCGGCGCGTAGGACGGGTCTTCCTTCGGGAACGGGATAGCGAAAAGGGCCGGATCGTGATCGATCCGGCCCTTCTCATGTCTGGTCTCACGCCGCCGCCTTGGGTGCGGCGGGTATGAAAGGCTACGCGGCCGGCGGGGCGGTGGCCTCGACGGCCGTGAACTCTTCGAGGATCGTGTAGGTGTGCTCGGCCCCGGCCGGGACGAGCCAGGAATCGCCGGGCTCCAGGGTCACGGTCTCGCCGCCGACCGTGAGTTCGGCCCGGCCGGAAATGACGTAGCCCACCGTCTCGTAGGGTCGGCTGGCGCTCGGCTTGTCGTCCGTCGGCGGCTCGTGGCGCCACATCCGCATGGCGACCCGCTCACCCTTGGCGAGGCCGATTTCGCCATGCGCACCCGCGCGGGCATTCTTCGTGGAAATCTTCGTGGTCATGGCGCTTGAAACCTCGTCGCGTTGCGGTGAATCCAACCGGGGAATGGCGGTGGCGTTCCTCAGGAATCGTCAGGAGGGATGGCCCAGGAACGCCTCGGCCGAGCGCAGGGCCAGGGCCATGATGGTCAGGGCCGGGTTGGCGGCGAGCGAACTCGGGAAGGTCGATCCGTCGCTGATCCAGAGGTTCGGGATTTCGAAACTCCGGCCATGGGGATCGACCACGGCGCTGTCGCCGCTCCGGCCCATCCGGCACGTCCCGATCGTGTGCGCGACGCGCTCCAGCACCCAGATGTCGGTGGCGCCGGCGGCTTCCCAGATCGCCGTCATGGTCCGCGTCGCATGGGCGTTCAGCCGGTCCTCGTTGGAGGAATAGCCGAAATCGATGCGGGCCTTGCGCATCCCGAACGCGTCCACCTCGTCGGCGAGCACCAGCACGTTGGCGTCGCAGGGCAGGGTCTCACCGTTGATCCCGATGCCCGCCATATGGTTGTAACGATTGAGATGTTCGGTCAGCGCCCGGCCCCACAGGCCACGCCCCCGCGCCACCGAGTTGCCCCAGGTGACGGGCAGGACGCCGAGACTCTGCATCAGGTAGCCGCCTGCGAAATCCGCATCATCGGGCCGGACCATGTCCTCGCTGATGAGCGAGGAGGGATAGCCCCGGTTCATCCGCATCTCGGCCTCGAACGTGCCCCAGACCTGGGTCGCCACATGGCCCATATAGTTGCGCCCGACCTGGCCGCTGCCGTTGGCGAGCCCGAGATGCAGGAGGAGCCGGGGCGTCTCCACGGCGCCGGCGCAGAGGTAGACCGCCGCGCAACGCTGCCGGTGATCGACGCCGTCGTGCCGGTAAATCACGGACGTGATCCGGCCCTCGCTGTCGCGATCGATCCCGTGCACGCGACAATCGGGACGGATTTCCGCGCCGTTGGAGACGGCATGCGGCAGGTAGGTGACGTCCATGCTGGTCTTAGCGCCATTGCGGCAACCCTGGTGGCAGTATCCGCAATTGATGCAGCCCCGGCGCAGGGCACCGCCCTCCTGGGGGAAGTCACCCGAGACAACGGCTGCCGGTGAATCGGCTGTCCGGATGCCGAGCCGGTCGCACGCTTGGCCCATCACCTGCGCCGGCCCGTTGCGCGGGACCGGGGAGAGAGGATAGCGCCGGCCAGGATCCCAGGGGTACTGGGAGGGGCCGGACACGCCGATAAACGCCTCGACGCGCTCGTAGAACGGCCGCAGGTCATCGTAACCGAGGGGCCAATCCACCCCCATCCCGGTCTCTGAGTGAAGACGCAGGTCGCGCTCGTCGGCGCGAGGCGTGAAGGCGCCCCAATGCAGGGTGGAGCCGCCCACCCCGGTGCCGCTGTTGTTGGCGCCGAAGGCCTCCGGCGTCGAACCGCCGCTGAGGCGCTCCTCGGTCCAGTAGATCTCGTCGGCGAGCGTCTCGTCGAAGGCAAATCGCGCGGGGTCGAAGTTCGGCCCCGCCTCCAGGGCGACGACCTTGAGCCCGGCCGCCGCGAGGCGGGCGAGCACCGGCGCGCCACCCGCGCCCGTACCGATGACGACGACATCGACGATGTCGGTGGTTGCGTAGCGACGCATCGCATCGAGCTTCATCGTCCGGTCTCCCCGAGGGTAGAGGACTTTTGCAGAGCAGAGGACTCCCAGGGTTCCGGGTCACCGATGCCGACGCGCACGAAGCCCGGCAGGGTTTCCGCATCGTCGCCGCCCGCGCCAATCCCGGAAAAGCCGATCCGGGCGAGGCTTGCGGGGTGGGCGAGATAGATCCGCACTGCGTCGCTGCGCAGATCCTCGAACCACAAGGTCATCTCTTCGGCATCGAGCCCATCCACCGGCACCTCATGCGACAGCGGCTCGCCGGCGGCGGCGGCCTGCAGGAAGGCGTCCTGCTCACCGCCGTCGAGGCACAGGAAGCCCGTCGCGTGGACGGACCGGGCGGCGGCATCCAGGGTTCGCAGGGCGGCGCGGTAGGCCGCTCCGTCCGCCGGCAGCTTGGCAAAACGCCATCCATCCCCGGTTCCGGCAGCGAGCCGAGCCTCGATCTGCGCTGCGATGTCGATCCGGCCCGTGCCGTCCTGCGGCAAAACCCTGTCCACGACGGCGCGAAGCTGCGCGAGCTCGACCGGGTCGAGGTACACGGGCCGATCGGCCGAGCCGTCGGGTTCGGCCCGAGCGAGGAGCGCCGCGCGCAGGCGCGTGTTCACCCGGTCGGATTCGATCAGCGCGCGATAGGGCTCCGGCACGGTCGGTGCCTCGGACTTCAGGAGCGGTTCCTCGGAGGCGAGACCCGCGATGAGGCTGGCCACGGCCTCCGGCCGCTCCAGCGGCAGCAGGTGCCCTGCGCCATCGAGAGCAACCAGCCGGCCATGGGCCAAGTGGGGAAGGGTCAGAGCCTTCTGCGCGGCGGTGCCGAGATCGGCATCCTCGGTTCCGCCGACGACCACGGCCGGCATGCGCAGGATGCCGATCCGGCGGCTCCAATCCTCGCGGGAGCCGTCGCGCAGCCACGCCGTCCAGGCGGCGGGAGAGGCGCGCAGAACGTCCTCGACCGCGCGGGTCCGAAGCGGCTCGCCGAGGGGAGAGCCGGTATTCTGGTCGACGAACTCTCCGGCCTTACGGCGACGGGTCTCCGCATCCGCTGAGATCCATTCCATCATCTCCCGCCGCTTGTCGTCGGACATCGGCTCGGGGCTCGGCGGTGAACCGCCCAGCAGCACCAGCCCGGCGAGCCCCGCCAGATCCGGTGCACCATCCTCGGCGCGCCGGGCGAGGGCCAGGGCGACCTTCGCACCCATGCTATGGCCCGCGAGATACCATCGACCACCGGGATCGGCGGCGGCGATCCCCGCCGCCACATGATCCGCCATCGCCGCCACCGAATAACCGGACACGGCGGCGGCATCGCCGAAACCGGGCAGGTCAAGAGCCACAATGCGAGCGACGCCATCGAGAAGAGCCGCGACCGGCTCCCATTCCCGCGCGCTTCCCCCAAGGAAATGCAGGCAAACCACCGTGCAGGGGCCGGGGATGGTAGTGTGGGGGG
>NZ_VRVC01000070.1:0-26910 GCF_008040005.1 Methylobacterium sp. WL19 | reverse complement strand
GGCGGGGGAGGGGCGCGTGAGACGCGCGAGGCGTGGCGTCTGGCGCGGCGCCTGGACCGCCGTGATGCGGCTCGTCGTGGGAAGGGAGGCGTAGCGGGGCCGGGAAGGGCGCGGCATCGAGACTGGCGCGGGCTGCGGCTTCACCGCCGGACCGCGAAACATCTCTTCGAAGAAACTGAAGATGCCTCCCTGCTCGGAGGCCTGAACCAGGCTCGATCCGGCAACGACACCGCCGAGTCCGAGGACCAGCCCGGCTATGACCGGGGCGACGACGCGCGTCCGCGCCGCGACACTCATCCGTCTCCTGCCGGGGTTCGTCGACCGCATCGTTTTCTCAACCCTTCGGCAACCATCCGCTAGGACGCCCGTCCTGCCTAAGGCCGAGGCGAGCGCCTTCGCAACGGGGGTAGACCACCGAGTTTCGCCCATCGGCGAAGGGCCGATTCCTCCCCGTGCATCCCGCCGGAGGCCCGACAGGGGAACAGGAGAGCGCACCCGCCCCCCACTCGGCAGCGGGCGTCTCGTGCCCCCTTACGCCACGCACAGGACGGAGGCGCAGGTCCCTATCTTAGCCTTTGTTTTTCATTATAGCCGATGCTATATGCCGTTCCGGGTGCAGTGCGGTACCCACGATTCAGCTCGACGGAAGACGCGGCATGGACAGGCTCGACGAAGACCGGGGGTGGCGCTTCAGCCGCGAGACGAACGAACAGCCGAGCCTCGGGCGCATGAATGCCAGCATTCCCGTGCTGTCCCACGGCTCCTGGCTGCGGCGGCTGCTGGCCTTCATCGGGCCGGGCTACATGATCTCCGTCGGCTACATGGACCCGGGCAACTGGGCCACCGACATCGCGGGCGGATCGCAATTCGGCTACACGCTGCTGGCCGTCATCCTGCTCTCGAACCTCATGGCGATCGTGCTGCAGGCCCTCTCGGCCCGGCTCGGCATCGCCACCGGCCGCGACCTCGCCCAGGCCTGCCGCGATCATTATCCCCGGCCCGTCAGCTTCGTGCTGTGGATCGCCTGCGAGGCGGCGATCATCGCCTGCGACCTCGCCGAGGTCATCGGCACCGCCATCGCCCTCAAGCTGCTCTTCGGCATTCCCCTCGTCATCGGGGCGATCATCACCGCCCTCGACGTGTTCCTGATCCTGCTGCTGATGCGGCGCGGCTTCCGGGCGCTCGAAGCCTTCGTGATCGCGCTGCTGCTGGTGATCTTCGTGTGCTTCGGCATCCAGATCGCGCTCGCCGCGCCTCCGATCCAGGCGGTGCTCGCGGGTTTCATCCCCTCGTCGCAGATCGTCACCAACCCGGCCGCCCTCTACATCGCCATCGGCATCATCGGCGCCACCGTCATGCCGCATAACCTCTACCTGCACTCCTCCATCGTGCAAACGCGAGCCTATCCCCGCACCGAGGAAGGACGCCGGGGCGCCCTGCGCTTCGCGGTGACGGATTCGACCATCGCCCTGATGCTGGCGCTCTTCGTCAATGCCGCGATCCTCATCATGGCCGCATCGGTGTTCCATTCCACCGGGCGCACCGACGTGCAGGAGATCGAGCAGGCCTACGAATTGCTGTCGCCGCTGCTCGGGGCCGGCATCGCCTCCACCCTGTTCGCCGTGGCGCTCCTGGCCTCGGGGCTCAACTCCACCGTCACCGCGACGCTGGCGGGCCAGATCATCATGGAAGGCTTCCTGCGCCTGCGCATTCCCGACTGGGCGCGGCGCCTGATCACGCGCGGCATCGCCATCGTCCCCGTCGTCGTCGTGACGGGGCTCTACGGGGAAGAGGGCACGGCGCGCCTCCTGGTGCTCAGCCAGGTCGTCCTGTCCATGCAACTGCCCTTCGCCGTGATCCCGCTCGTGCGCTTCGTGTCGGACAAGCAGAAGATGGGCGCCCTGGTGATTCCGGCCTGGCTGAAGCTCCTCGCCTGGGTGATCGCCGCCATCATCGTCGTCCTGAACGTCAAGCTCCTGGTGGACACCGTCACGGGCGCCTGACGCATAGGGTCCGACGCCCGCTTCCCTGACGGGCGGCGGGCGCACACCACACAGCCCCCACCGGGCCGCGCCGCGGCACCGGGCGGTGAAGCTTTGCCCAATCATATAGCATAGGCTATACTATCGAGAAGAGGCGTCGATGATCAGCATGAGGATGATCGCACGACGACAGAGGGCGCCGACACGGATGGTCGCCGCCGTTTTCGCATTCCTGACGGCCGATCCCGCATGGTCGGACCCCGGCGAGACGGGCGCCGTGGACGATCGTCCGGCGCAATCGGCTCCGCTGGAGCCCGACCGTCCCCCCTCCATCCAGACGTCGCTCGGTGCATTCGGGGATCCGGGTGGGTTCCGAAGCCTGCTGGCGGCGCGGGGCATTGACTACAACCTGCTCTATACGAACGAGGTCCTCGGCAACCTGTCCGGCGGGGTGAGGCAGGGCGCGATCCATGCCGGCAAGTTCGAGACCGCCGTCACGGTCGATTTCGACCGTCTCGCCGGCTGGACCGGATGGAGCGGCTTCGCCAACGTCTTCCAGATCCACGATACCGGCGGCCTGCGCGACCGGAGTTTCCATCGGCTCATCACGGTCAGCAACATCGAAGCCTATCCCTCGACGCGCCTTTCGGAACTCTGGTTGGAGCGGACCTCGGAGGACCGGCACTTGAGCCTGCGCTTCGGGCAATTGGTGGCGGATGGAGAGTTCTTCTCGTCCGAGACCGGCAAGATCTTCATCAGCAACGACTGGCCGACCATCACCGGGGCCAATCTTCCGAGCGGCGGCCCCGCCTATCCGATCTCGACCCCCGGCATGAGGCTACGCTGGACGCCCGATGCTTCGGTGAGCGGGCTCGTCGCCATCTTCAACGGCGATCCCGGCGATCAGGCGAGCGTCAACCGGACAGGTTTGAATTTTCGACTGAACGACGCCCCCCTAGTGATGGGCGAGGTCCAGTTTCGCGCGGTGCCCGGCGCCGACGGGCTCGGTCGAAGTGTGAAGCTCGGCGCGTACCGGCATTTCGGACGTTTCGACGATGACCGCTACGACCGGACGGGACTTTCCCTGGCAAACCCACGCAGCGGCGGCTCGGCCCGCCGCCACGCCGTCACCAGCGGCGCCTATGCGGTCGTTGATGCGCAGCTGTATCGGCCCGCGGGCGGCAACGAGACCGATGGAATCTCCGCCTATGCCCGCCTTTCGACGAGCCCTTCGGACCGGAACCTCATCGATCTCTGGGCTGATGGGGGCATCGTGGTCACGGGCCTGACACCCGGCCGTCCGAAGGACGCCTTCGGCCTGAGCTTCATCTACGCGCGAATCGGCGAGAACGCCCGGCGCTACGCCCTGGACCGGCTCTCTTTCGGCAACGAGTTCCACGTTCCGCGCAGCTACGAAGCCACGATCGAAGCGACCTATCTTTTCGCGGTCACGTCCGGTTGGACGATCCAACCGGACATCCAATACGTCTTCAACCCCGGAGGCGGTGCCGCCGATCCGAACCGCCCGGGCCAGCGCATGAAGGGCGGCGCCGTGTTCGGCCTCCGCTCGACCCTCACCTACTGATCAGCGCCGACGTGCGCCCCGCACCCGAACCGGCACAAGCTGGGGAGTGGGGGACGTGCCCTCGACGACCTGTACGAATCCGCGAGCGGCAGCGGCGACCGCATCGAGGAAGCGTCGTGCGATTGATGCGGCCTGCGACTCTCTCATCAGATTGCATCCGTGTTCGGGAACAGGTGACGAACGCCACATGGGACACTGGGTTCCACTCTGACGTCAACAGCTATGTGGGTCTGTCCTCAGGGCGCCGACAAGAGACCCGTCGATATGACGCATGTCTGCGATGCGCGCGCGGCCGGACGGACATCACATCCACCTCAGACAGACGCAGGAAGGGCGTGAGTCCAAATGGGAGAACCTGGAGTCCCGCAAGCCGCGACCACGACGAGCGACGGCCGAAAATCAATCGTGACCGCTTTGTGTCAAAGTCAGGAACCGGCCGGAGAACTTGGCGTTATTGCTGTCATGAGGTCGCGGCACAGGTCGCGCCAGCTTCAAAAGGATCCGGACCATGCTTGGTTGGGCTGTAACATTCCTCGTCGTCGCTCTCGTGGCCGCTCTGCTTGGCTTTGGTGGTATTGCCGGCACCGCCATGGAAGCCGCAAAGCTCGTCTTCTTCGTCGCCATCGTCCTGTTCGCCATCTCGGCCGTGATCGGCTTGATGCGCGGTCGCTCGCCGACCCTCTAACGGGCGGACGTCTCGGCGCAACGGCGTCGAATAGGCACGGAAACGAGAAAGCCGCCGGATGATCCGGCGGCTTTTCTTCAATCGTCGCCCGGTCTGACGACCGCCATCGTGCCGGTGCACACGTCAGACGAATGATCCGTATTGTAGCCTAAACGTCGTCGAGGGTTTGAACCGAGGATTCGTCCATCCGGGCGATCAGGTCGCGAAAGCGATCCGGGACCGGCTGCTGAACGATGGTGTCGTACATGGCTCGCAAGTGCATGCCGATCCGCTTCTGAGTGAGGTCACTCAAGCGGTGAGAATCGGGGCCTTCTGGTCTCGGCTCATGTACCTGCTCCGATCGCGTCTCCGGCACGGAGATGCGGCCCGTCTCGTCATCGTCCATTCGGTTATCCCCTTGATGCCACGCGGTGGCATCGCCGCGATTGTTTTGCGGCTTGACATAAGTCATGGCTGCACCTGCAACGCAGCGCCATACAATCGGTTCCGGGCCTAGCGGAACACAGCCCATCGATCCGCGTTGTGGCGGTGGCGACCATAAAGAACGGCAGAGCCTAAGGGGATCTAATGTCGACAGCTCAACTCGTCGTGCAACATCTGCCGTACCTGCGCCGCTACGCGCGGGCGCTTACCGGCAGCCAGGTCGCCGGCGATGCCTATGTGGCCGCCACCCTGGAAACGCTCGTGAACGAGCCGGATACGTTGGGGCGCAGCACCAACGTCAAGGCCGACCTGTTCCGCGTCTATACGCGCATCTGGAACTCCCTCTCGGTGAACGGCCAGAGCGATCATGTTCAGCATGATCTGCCCGCCGAAGTGCGACTCGGCCAAATCACGCCGCTGCCTCGTCAGGCGTTCCTGCTGTCGTGCCTCGAAGGCTTCTCCGAAGAGGATGCCGCCGTGATCCTCGAGGTCGACGTCAGCCAGGTGCGGGACCTCGTCGACGAAGCGGGGCGGGAGCTGGCGGCCGACATGGCGACGGAGATCCTCATCATCGAGGACGAGCCGCTGATCGCCATGGACCTCGAAGCCCTCGTGGAAGGACTCGGCCACAACGTGATCGGCGTCGCGCGCACACGGTCCGAGGCGATCAAGATCGCGTCGGAGGGCTCGCGTCCCGGTCTGATCCTGGCGGACATCCAGCTCGCGGACGGCTCGTCGGGCCTCGATGCCGTGAACGACCTGTTGAAGACCTTCGAGGTCCCGGTGATCTTCATCACCGCCTATCCCGAGCGGTTCCTCACCGGAGAACGTCCGGAGCCGGCCTTCCTCATCGCCAAGCCGTTCCAGCCCGCCAATGTGTCGGCGGTGATCAGCCAGGCGCTGTTCTTCCAGCAGAGCGCCCGGCGGCGCGAGAAGACGGCCTGACCAAGGCGCCGCGCAACCCGCGGCAAGCCTCGAACGAAGCACGCAGCCCCGGTCTCGCACCGGGGCTTTTCTTTTGGCGATCCAACCCTTCGGCCATGAAAAAACGGGCCGGACTGAGTCCGACCCGTCAAAAAGTTTCCGGCCAATGCACAAGGGGAATGCGGGGGAGGACCAGGCGGCCGGGTGATTCGATAACGAGCCGGATGCCACACGGTTCCAAAAAATGCATAGGCTGCCGCTTTACGGATTGACGTGATTTTTATGCAACGCCGTCCTGTGGACCGTTTGTCATTGGTGGAAAATTTTTAGCAACAAAGAGGGCCCCGTTCACTAGTCATAAAGTTTTTAGACCAGTCGAGGAACCCGGAACGGTCTGGTTCGGTTATCGAGCATCCTGTCAAGCTCCGTTTGGAGATTACGACAATGCTTCGGTCCGGTTTCATCCTGAGTGTCGGTGGACCTGCAGCACTCCTGACGATGCTGGTGCATCCCATCCTGCAGCGCGAGGCCGACCTTCGGTCACCTCCCGGCGCCACTGTCACGCAGCATGCGCCCGCGACCGTCGCTCCGGCGATCTTCCTCGCTCCAATGGGGGCTACGAAGGCCGGGGGTACGACACTCCGTGTCTCGACAGCGCTCTCCGTCCAGCGTCGGGCTCCCGGAACGGCGTCCGATCAGAATTCGGCTCTGACCGACAAGCCGGTGATGAAACCGCGCCGGACGATGCGCGACGGCTGCGAGGGAGCGATCAGTTCGCTGGCAGGTCCCGAAGCGCGCCGCATGATCCCGGGGCGCTGCATCGCCTGAGGTGTCCCTGAGAGCCTGCTTGATCGGGTCTCTCAGCGGATACTCACGCCAAAGTAGACCTTCCCAACAGACGACCTCATCCTGAGGTGCCGGAGCGTATCGGAGCCCTCCCTCGAGGCCGCTGCGCTGCACCTCAGGATGAGGTGACGCCTTGGACGAACAAGCTGAGTATTCTTTGGGTCGAGAGACCGGAAAAAAGCCCTTCGCTCTTCGCGGAGGGTTTTTTGCTGTCGACGGTAGCTTTCGCGAAACGGAACGGATGGCCGAAGGGCGCCCGCAACGAAAAAGGCGCGCGCCGGCAAACGGCACGCGCCTCGTTTCGATATCGATCCGGGCTCTAATCTTCGCCGTGACGCCCGGGGGTTGTCGACTGGCCACCTTTGCGGCCGGCCGACGAGGCCAATTCGCGATCCTGGGAAAATGAACGCTTTTCCGCCGGAACGCTCCGCCCACCCTTGCTCGCGATCTCGCGTTGCCGCTCCAGATCCATCGATGCAAAACCTCGCTTTGAGGTAGAATTTCCTGATGCCATCAGCGCCTCCTCAGCATGTGGTTCTCGAACTGAACAACCTTCGCCAATATCGATGGTTCCTCGGCCAACCTTACCGAAGACAAATGGCCGCTTCGGTCTGGTCGTGCACGGTCCATCACTGTCGTCATCTGCCTCGGCGAAGCCGGAAATTCGCTGCGGAATGCGGCCGGTCACTCCCATGGATCGGCGGCGGCGGACCGCTTCGGCGATCTCCGCGAGGGTGAGGCATGCGGGTGGATCGGGCGGGGCTGGACAATGGATGGGCAAACCGCATGGATGCGCGGGACGTAGAGGCGCCCGGCTCTGGGCGCCTGCGAGCGGAGCGCTCAGAATGGTCCACGCATCATGACCCTCGACACGGAGGTATCCTCACTGCGACAGGTGCCGTTGTTTCGCGGTGTCGAGCCGTCGCGCCTGAAGCTGCTCGCCTTCACGAGCGAGCGCGTTCATTTCGAGGCCGGCCAGCAGCTCTTCGCCCGAGGCGACGTGGCGGACGCCGCCTACCTTCTTCTGGAAGGCTCGGCGGCGGTGACCATCGATGGAACGTTCGGCCCGTTCCGGCTGGCCCTTCTCGGGCCGAATGCCCTCGTCGGCGAGATGGGTATCCTGGCCGACCAGCCGCGCTCGGCCACCGTCCAGGCGGAGACCCCCATCACGGCGCTCCGCATCGATCGGACCGTCTTCCTCGAACTCCTGGCTCAGTTCCCGCAGATCAGCATCGCCGTCATGCGGGAGCTCGCGCTGCGGCTTGAGCATACGAACCAGCAGTTGGCGGAACGCCGCGCCTGAGCCGAAACCGTCACTCCGTCGGGTAGGTGATGAATTCCATCAACGACCCGTCCGGATCGCGGAAATAGACGCTGATCCCCGCGCCGGCAGCCCCATTGCGATCCACGGGGCCGAGCTCGACAGGGACGCCCTGCGCCGCCAGATGCGCCACCGCGTCGTCGATCGAACCCGACCAGCGGAAGCACAGATCGCTGCCGCCGGGCATCACCGGACGCTCGGCCAGGGGCGTCGGCGACAGCCCCGGACCATGGACGTTCAATTGAACGCCACCGAACCGGTACGCGACACCCTTCCCGCGGGGGATCACCTCGGCCCCGAGCACGTCGCGATAGAAAGCGGTGGACCGCTCCCAATCCGAGACATGGATCACGCAATGGTCGAGGTGGATCGCCGGCCCGAGCTCGGCGAGGGGTTCCTCGATCTCCGCGACCGTGAGCGTCTCAGTATCGGCCATCGCGTCTGCGCCTCGGGTTCCGGCGGCTCGGCCGCGTCGAAGGGAGCATGCCCCGTGCGGACCGGCGGGGCAACGCAGGCCGCGCGGTGGCGCCAGTCGTGTAAACCTGAGATATACCACTAAATCTCAGGTTGCATGGCCCGTCGGCTTTTCCACATGATCGTCCTGCCGCGAATCGCTTGCGGCTCGAGAGGGGGCGGGGATCATGGCGTTCGCGATCAGTGCCAATCAGTTGCGCCGCGATGGCAAACCCGTCACCTCCCTACCATCGCCTTATACCGGCGGAGCACTTCCCTCACCGACGCGCTTTCTGGCGATGCATTTCACCTATGGAGCCAGCGCGAGATCCAGCGCCGAGTGGTTCCAAAGCAAGGACAATCCGGGTTCGTCGGCCCATCTCGTCATCGACCGCGATGGATCGGTCATTCAGTGCGTGCGCTTCGACAAGGTGGCGTGGAATGCCGGCAAATCGACATGGCGCGGCCTGTCCGGCCTGAACCACCATTCCATCGGCATCGAGCTCGCCAATTGGGGGTACCTCAATCCGGCCGGGACCGAATGGAAGACCCATACGGGCATCACCATCGCTCATCCGCACATGGCCACCCATCGGAACGGCAATCCCAACGGCGTGAAGGGGCCGATCGCGTGGGAGGCCTATCCCCCGGTTCAGTTCCAGGCGGCTGCGGAGATCGCGAGGCTCCTCAAGGAGCGCTATGGCGTCGAGGAGATCGTCGGCCATGACGACATCGGTCCTGACCGGAAATGGGACCCCGGCCCCGCCTTCGACATGGAGCGTTTCCGCAGCCTGGTCTTCGGTGGCCGGGCCGACAACGATGGGATCAGCCTCACGGTCGATGTCGCCGAGAGCCTCAACCTGAGGACGGGGCCTGGAACGACGTTCCCCGTGGTCCGGCTGCTGCCCGCCGGGACGCTGGTGGAGCCGATCGAGCGCGATGGCAGATGGCTCGGGGTGAGCGTGCTGAATGCGCAAGGTCAGCCGAGCCAGACGGGCTGGGTCCATGACCACTACCTCTCGTAAATCCGGCCGGACGGGCATGTTCCCTGCTGCTGCGACGTGAAAGACACAACATCAGAGGCCACCGGACGGTAGTCATGAGGGCAATGATCCGCCCGACGACCACTTTCGTGGAGCCCTCCATGCATATCCGCCGCGTCCTTCTCAGCCTGCTCGTCATCGCTCCATTGGCCGCGTGCAATTCCCGTGGCCCGATGACGGTGGCGCAGGATGACGAGGCCGCCTGGTATACGGGCTCGATGCCGGACAAGCCCTACGACGTCCCGCTGGTGGACACGTCGCGGCTCGATCCGAAATATCGTCGGCAGGTCGTGCGCTACACCGGCGCGGAGAAGCCGGGCACCATCGTCGTCGACATCGACAATCGCCAGCTCGCCCTGGTGCAGGAGGACGGCACGGCCCGTCAGTACGGCATCGGCGTCGGCAAGCTCGGCTTCTCCTGGAAGGGCGAGGCGAAGGTCGGCCGCAAGGGCGTGTGGCCGGATTGGAGCCCCACCACCACGATGGTCTCCCTCAACCCCGATCTGCCGCGGACCCGCAAGGGCGGCGTCGACAACCCGCTGGGCGCCCGCGCGCTCTACCTCTACCAGAACAACCGGGACATCCTGTTCCGCATCCACGGCACCAACGAGCCGTGGAGCATCGGCGAGCAGATGTCGTCCGGCTGCGTCCGCATGCTGAACGAAGACATCGTCGACCTGTTCGAGCGGGTTCCCGTCGGCACGCGGGTGCTGGTGCGGCGCAACGGCAAATATCGGGTCTGAGGACGGATCGGGTCCGGGCACGGGGCCGAGACAACGTCATCCGTGAGTGACGGCAACACCGACATCGGCCCTCGATCCTCGATCCTCGATCCTCGGGCGAGGTTCGCCAGGACCGATGATTGCGCGCAAGCGGGCAAAACCGCCGGGTTCCCTCTCGTCGGGGTGACACGCTCTGCATGATGCATATTTGTCACACCGCCGTATGACAAATTTCGTCTCTCGTTACACGCAACGGGCCTCGAACGGCCGTTCATCTTGCGTTGCAGCATGCAATGGTCCAACGCGGCATCTAGGGGTATGCTATCCCGAAGTGTTGCAAGCGGATCAATGACGATGGCGAAGTGGGTCTACTCGTTCGGCGACGGCAAGGCGGAGGGTCAATCCTCCATGCGCAACCTCCTCGGAGGTAAGGGCGCGAACCTTGCCGAGATGTCCAATCTCGGACTCCCAGTCCCTCCGGGCTTCACCATCACCACCGAAGTCTGCACCTGGTACTACGACAACGGTCGCCAATACCCGGCCGAGCTGAAGGCCGAGGTCCAGGCCGCCCTCGATGCGGTGGGTGCGCTCACCGGGCGCGGCTTCGGCGATCCCAAGAACCCGCTCCTCGTCTCCGTCCGTTCCGGTGCCCGCGCCTCCATGCCGGGCATGATGGACACGGTGCTGAACCTCGGCCTGAACGACACCACCGTCGAAGCCCTGGCCGAGGGCGCCGGCGATCCGCGCTTCGCCTACGATTCCTATCGCCGCTTCATCACCATGTACTCGAACGTGGTCCTCGACGTGGAGCACCACGCCTTCGAGGAGGCGCTGGAGCATTACAAGGAGACCAAGGGCTTCAACCTCGACACCGAACTCGGTGCCGAGGACTGGAAGCACATGATCGGTCTCTACAAGAAGATCGTCCGCGACGAGCACGGCTCGGACTTCCCGCAGGACGCGGAAGACCAGCTCTGGGGCGCCATCGGCGCGGTGTTCAGTTCCTGGATGATCCCGCGCGCCAAGAAGTACCGCGAGCTCAACGGCATCCCCGAGAGCTGGGGCACGGCGGTCAACGTCCAGGCCATGGTGTTCGGCAACATGGGCGACACCTCGGCCACCGGCGTCGCCTTCACCCGCAACCCCTCCACCGGCGAGAGGGCGCTCTACGGCGAGTTCCTCATCAACGCCCAGGGCGAAGACGTGGTGGCGGGTATCCGCACGCCGCAGGACATCACCGAGAAGGCGCGGATCGAGGCCAAGTCCGACAAGCCGTCGATGGAGCGGGCGATGCCCGAATCCTATGCCGAACTGGTGCGGATCTATGGGCTGCTCGAGACCCATTACCGCGACATGCAGGACATGGAGTTCACCATCGAGAGCGGAAAGCTCTGGATGCTCCAGACCCGCAACGGCAAGCGCACCGCCAAGGCGGCCCTGCGCATCGCCGTGGATCTCGCCGCCGAAGGCCTGATCACCGAGGAGGAGGCGATCGGCCGGGTCGAGCCCGCCGCCCTCGACCAGCTCCTCCACCCCACCATCGACCCGAAAGCCGAGCGCAAGATCATCGCCTCCGGCCTGCCGGCATCCCCGGGTGCGGCCACCGGCGAGATCGTGTTCAACTCCGAGGATGCCGAGGCCGCCCGCAAGGCCGAGCGCAAGTGTATTCTCGTGCGGATCGAGACCAGCCCCGAGGACATCCACGGGATGCACGCCTCCGAGGGCATCCTCACTACGCGCGGCGGCATGACCTCCCACGCCGCCGTGGTCGCCCGCGGCATGGGCAAGCCCTGCGTCTCGGGCGTGGGCACGATCCGCGTCGACTACAAGGCCGGTACCCTCACGGTAGCGGGCACGACGCTGAAGGCCGGCGACAAGATCACCATCGACGGCTCCACCGGCCAGGTCCTCCTCGGCGAAGTGAAGATGCTCGAGCCGTCGCTCTCCGGTGAATTCGCGACCCTGATGGGCTGGGCCGACAAGGTTCGCACCATGAAGGTGCGCACCAATGCCGACACGCCCACCGATGCCCGCGCCGCCCGCAACTTCGGCGCGGAAGGCATCGGCCTGTGCCGCACCGAACACATGTTCTTCGAAGGGGACCGGATCGTCGCCGTCCGCGAGATGATCCTCGCCGACGACGTCGAGGGCCGCCGCTCGGCCTTGGCGAAGATCCTGCCCTATCAGCGCCAGGACTTCGTCGAGCTGTTCACGATCATGTCCGGCCTGCCGGTGACGATCCGCCTGCTCGATCCGCCGCTGCACGAGTTCCTGCCGCATACCGATGCGGAAGTGCAGGATGTGGCCAAGAGCACCGGCGTGTCCGAGGAGAAGCTCCGCCGCCGGATGACCGAGCTGCACGAGTTCAACCCGATGCTCGGCTTCCGCGGCTGCCGCCTCGCCATCGCCTTCCCGGAGATCGCCGAGATGCAGGCCCGCGCCATCTTCGAGGCCGCCGTCCAGGCCGCCAAGGAGACGGATGCCCCCGTCACCGCCGAGATCATGGTTCCGCTGGTCTTCACCCAGATGGAGTTCGACATCGTCAAGGCGCGCATCGACGCCATGGCGAAGGCCGTCACCGAGGAGACCGGCGCGGCGCTGTCCTACCAGGTCGGCACCATGATCGAGTTGCCGCGCGCGGCCCTTCGCGCCGGGGACATCGCCAAGACCGCCGAGTTCTTCTCCTTCGGCACCAACGACCTGACGCAGACCGCGCTCGGCATCTCGCGCGACGACGCCGCGACGTTCCTCGGGGCCTATACCCAGAAGGGCATCCTATCGGCCGATCCGTTCATCTCGATCGATCAGGAAGGCGTGGGCGAACTGGTCCGCATCGGCGTCGAGCGGGGCAGGGCGGTCCGCCCCGACATCAAGCTCGGCATCTGCGGCGAGCATGGCGGCGATCCGGCCTCGATCCATTTCTGCCAGGAGGTCGGCCTCGATTACGTGTCGTGCTCGCCCTACCGCGTGCCGATCGCGCGTCTCGCCGCCGCTCAGGCAGCGCTCGAGATGCGGGACAAGACCCGCGCCTGAGTGCCGGACCTTGAGACTTTGAAGACTGGAAAGGGCGGCCGATGGCCGCCCTTTTTCGTGGCGCTGCGCCATTGGAAATTTCGTTGAATAAATCTCCGAATACCCCTTGAACCGATGTCGCTTCGGCACGTTGAGTGCTAGTGCCAGACCAAAGCGCGACGACGCTCCCGGCTGGGTGGGATGGCATTGAACGCGCGGGAACGCCGACCATGAGCGACTCGAGCCAACCCCCTGTATTCCTCTCCGAAACCTCGCATGCCGTGCCCGTGCCACGGGTCGTCCAGCAGGCCTATATCTGGGTCGTCTCGGCGCTCGGCGGTGTCGCGACCATCGCTCTTCTCGTCTTCGCGGTCGCGACGCAGAGCAGTGCCGATGCGGAGCGCATTGCCGAGAGCAAGGGACGCTCCAGCGTCAATGCTCTCGTGGGCGCCCTCGCGGTGACACACGGTCGCCCCGGAAACCTCTGATCGCTCTCCAATACGTCCGAACAACTTCGCGACGACCGTCCGAGGTCTTCGCGAGACGCGATCACGTTCATCGTCTTAAGACACTCGCAACCATAACGCCCGATAGTTTGGATCATCCCTTCTGGTCACCCATGCGCGTGACCAGCGAGGCCAGGTCCGTAACCGGGTTGTTTGGTCGTGAGTACGAAACGCGTTCGCCGCCCCTGCCAAAAGCCCTGGTTTCGCGCCTCCATGGTGCCTTGGACCCTCGCCCTCGGCTTCGTTGTCTCCTTCACGGCAAGCGCCGGAACCGACCCGTCCGCCTCCGGCCTCACGGGGCAGGGCGGAGCGAGGATCGCCTTGCGGCTGCCCCATGATACGCCGGGGGTTCGTCGCCGCGTCGATGCGAAGGCGACGGAACGGCTCTATCCGAACCATGAGGCAGGTGCCGGCTTGGACATGAAGGCGCCCGTCGTGAGGGTCGGCCTGTCGAGAGCCGATACAGGCCTTCTCGTCCCCGGCTCCGCGATCTGGTCGCCCGACCTCGAACCGGCTTCGGGTTTCACCCCCCCGCACGAGATGGCCGCCGAGGAAGAGACCGATGAACCGTCGGACGGCGCCACCCCGGCCATTCCCCGCGCCATCGCCTTGTCGTCCACGACACCGGCCCCGGCGGATGCCACGCCCATCGAAGTCGCGGCGGCTAGCCTGTTGATTCCCGGCTTTTCGCCGCGAAAGGATCTCGGCTCCGGCATCACCGAGACCGTCCCCGAGGACGCCCGGCACCGCTATGCCGACCTGATCGTCCCCGATTCCATCGACCGCGAGCAACGCTGCCTCGCCGAAGCGGTCTATTTCGAGGCCCGGAGCGAGCCCGAGGACGGCCAGGCGGCCGTCGCCCAAGTCGTGCTCAACCGCGTGAAAAGCGGTCTCTACCCGTCGAATGTCTGCGGCGTCGTCTACCAGAACCGCCATCGCTACATGGGCTGCCAGTTCTCCTTCGCCTGCGAGGGCAAGTCCCTGCGCATCACCGACGGCCCCTCCTGGCAGAGCGCCACCCGCATCGCCAGCGCGGTGATCGAAGGCCGCACCTATCTCAGCGAGGTCGGAGGCGCCACGCATTACCATGCCGATTACGTAAAGCCGGGCTGGTCCCGGCGCCTGCAGAAGATGGACGTGATCGGACGTCATATCTTCTACCAGTTGAAGCGCGGCCAGACCTGAGACCGGTTTAACGACCCGTGAATCGAACGAAAGCGCTTTACTTAAGCAGGATGAAGATTGCGTAGTGTTAAGCCAGGGTTAATTTTACCCTGATCTGCGATAGAGCTTGCTCCGAGCGCAACTTGACCGCCTCTAATGCGTCGAAGGCTGCGCACCAACGCTGGGTGCGCGCCCATCACACCGCATTTCAGTGTCGAGGATTCGAGCATGACCGCGCCGGTCACCCATTTCCCATTGTCCGCCTCCGCCCTCGCCGGCGCCCTGTTCGGTGCATCGATCCTCGCGACATCGGCTCAGGCCGGGGGCTGCGGCGGGGCCGAATGTTACCGGCATGTCACGACCCCTCCGGTCTACGACACCGTGTCCGAGCGCGTTCTCGTCCGCCCCGCCCGCACCGTCTACCGCTCGATTCCTCCGGTCTACGAGACCGTCTCCGAACAGGTTCAGGTCTCGCCCGGCGGCCGCGTCTGGCAGACGCGGCGTGATGCCTATGGCGAGACGATCGGATGCTGGGTCGAGATTCCGCCGCGCTTCGCCGTCCGCCACCGCCGGATCCTGGCCCAGCCCGGCCAGACCATCCCGGAGACGATTCCCGCAGAATACGCCAGCGTCCAGCACTCCGTCCTGGTCTCGCGCGGCCGGTCCGGCTGGGTGCCGGCCCATTCCGGCCCCGGTTATGGAGGTCCCGGTTATGCCGGCCCCGGTTATGTCGGCTCCCACCGTGCTCCGGTCATCGGCTCGATCCCCGACGCCTTCGGCATCACCGGCGCCAGTTCGGCCGATATCGGGGTCGGCCTCGGCTTTTCCACCGGCAGCATCTACGACGGCTACTGATCGACCGCGAGGCGACGCCTCCCCGGCCCCGGGCGCATCCGCGCTCGGGGCCGGCTTGATTCACGCCCGCCCCGCCACAGGTCATCACCGAAGCGTGAGGAGACCGACGGACATGGCGACGTTCAAGGCATGGGTGGTCGAGAAGGGCGAGGCGGGCCAGAACCTTCGCTTCACCGATTTCGACGAAGCGAACCTGATGGACGGCGACGTCACCGTCCGGGTCACCCACTCGACCCTCAATTACAAGGACGGACTGGCGATGACCGGTCGCTCGCCCGTGGTGCGCCGCTTCCCCATGATCCCCGGCATCGACTTCTCCGGCGTGGTCGAGAGCTCGGAGCATCCGGACTACAAGCCCGGCGATGCGGTAGTGCTCACCGGCTGGGGCGTGGGTGAGAGCCATCTCGGCGCCTATGCCGAGCGCGCGCGGGTGAGGGGCGATTGGCTCGTTCCGTTGCCGGACGGTTTGAAACCCGAAGAGGCGATGGCGGTCGGCACCGCCGGCTATACCGCCATGCTCTGTGTCATGGCGCTCGATGCCCATGGACTCAGACCCTCCGATGGACCGGCCATCGTCACGGGCGCCTCCGGTGGTGTCGGATCGGTGGCGGTGGCGCTTCTGGCGAGAGCCGGGTGGCACGTCATCGCCGTCACCGGGCGCGCCGGCGAAGCGGATTACCTCACATCCCTCGGCGCCTCCGAGATCCTGGACCGGGCCGAACTCGCCAATCCCGGCAAGCCCCTGGCGAAGGAGCGCTGGGCGGCCGGGATCGACGCGGTGGGCTCGACGACCCTCGCCAATCTCCTCGCCGCCACCAAGGCGGACGGGGCCATCGCGGCCTGCGGCCTCGCCGGCGGCATGGACCTGCCGACATCGGTAGCGCCCTTCATCCTGCGCGGCGTCAGCCTGTTCGGCATCAATAGCGTCACCACGCCCCTGCCGAAGCGCCGGCAAGCCTGGGCGAGGATCGCGAAGGAGCTCGACCGGGACCTCCTCGCCAGGATGACGAGCACCGTGCCCCTCGCGCAAGTCGGGGCGCTCGCGGAAGACATCCTCGCGGGACGGATTCGTGGCCGCACCGTCGTCACCATCGGCTGAGGGCAAGCGGAACCGTTTCGATCCCGGAGCATTGCCGTTTCCATGAGCAGTGCATTCGTCAAAGAGCGTGAGGGCGGCGAGGCCTTCGAGGATCTTCCCGATCGTCCGATCTCGCCCCACACCAATTTCGTCACCCCCCAGGGGCTCGCCCAGATGGAGGCAGAGGTGGCGCGGCTGCAGTCGGAGTTCTCCGCGCTGACGCCGGGGGCCAAGGCCGATGAGGCCCGTGTCACCCGCGACCTCGCCTACTGGACGGCCCGGCTCGGCTCGGCCGAACTGGTGGAGCCCATGAGCGGCGACACCGTGCATTTCGGCTCCACCGTCACGATCGTCAAAGAAGACGACACCAAGCAGACGTTCCGCATCGTCGGCGAGGACGAGGCCGATCCTGCGAAAGGGTCGATTTCCTATGTCTCGCCCATGGCCAAGGCGCTCACCGGCAAAAGCGTGGGCGACAGCGTCGAAGTGAATGGGCACGAGGTCGAGATCGAGTCGATCGCCTGAACGGCGGGCAGCCGGATTTTTTCCGGCGACTTCTCTGAACCTAGCCGACGCGCGCCGAGCGTGACGGCTCTCCGCGTTCGGCCAGATTTCGTCCCGTGAACGCCCGCGCTTTTCACGCGCTGCGACGGAGTCCGGTGGGCCTCAGGCTGCTTTCGTGGCCCATGGCCCTTTCACGCGCCCTGGGCGGACCGATATACCGCCAAGCTTGGAGCCGCGGCGCGGCTCCCATCGATGGAGTGAGCAGGATGGCGAAGGTACTGGTTCTCTACTACTCGTCCTGGGGACACGTTGAGCAGATGGCGAACGCCATCGCGCAGGGTGCACGAGAGGCCGGGGCCGAGGTCAGCGTCAAGCGCGTGCCGGAGCTCGTCCCCGACGATGTCGCCAAACAGTTTCACTACAAGCTCGACCAGCAGGCGCCCATCGCCACCGTGGACGAGCTGGCCGATTACGACGCGATCATCTTCGGTACGCCCACACGTTACGGCAACATGGCCGCCCAGATGAAGCAGTTCATCGACCAGACCGGTGGTCTCTGGGCGCAGGGCAAGCTGATCGGCAAGGTCGGCTCGGTCTTCACCTCCACCGCCTCCCAGCATGGCGGTCAGGAGACGACCATCACGAGCTTCCACACCGTGCTCTTCCATCACGGCATGGTCGTCGTCGGGCTGCCCTACGCCTTCGCCGGGCAGAACGGTGTCGAGCAGGTGAAGGGTGGCACGCCCTATGGCGCATCCACGATCGCCGATGGCGACGGGAGCCGCCAGCCGGCCGGCATCGAACTCGATGGCGCCCGCTACCAGGGCAGGCACGTGGCCGGCATCGCCGCCAAGCTCGCCGGCTGATCGAGCGTCGGCACATGACAGGCCTCGCGCATCGCGCGGGGCTTTCGACGTCGGGAAGTGCTGCAGCGACCAAGAAAAAAGGCTCGGATAAATCCGAGCCTTGAGGGGGAGAAGGTCATTGGGGGCTGAACCGACCTTCGTGACTTTGAAACGTGCTCGTCGTGGATGAGTTCCGCGGTTTGCAGAAAAAAATTCAGCGGGGTGCCGCAGCTCGGCGCAGCCTGTCGTTGATCGCTTCTCCGAGCCCCGTCCGAGGGATCGGAGCGACGGCGATGGTCCCGGTTCCCACCTCGTCGAGCCGGCGCAGCGCCGAGAACAGGGCGGCGGCAGCCTCCCGCAGGTCTCCTGCCGCGCTCAGGTTCAGGCGCGCTGTCGCCGCTTCCGCTCCGGGCGGGTCTACGGGGCCGAAGAGCAGGGCCGCCTCGTGCGGTTCGACCCGCGATGCCTCCAGCCGCACGGCGGCCCTCGGCGCGTAATGGGACGCAAGAAGACCGGGGCCGATCGGCGCGTCGGCGGATTCGTGACCGGCATCGAGGGCAAATCCCAGGATCGCCTCGACCGCCTCCCGCGTCACGCCGCCGGGACGCAACAGGCGTGCGCGACCGTCGAGACAGGCGACGACCGTGGATTCCAAGCCGACCGGGGTACTCCCGCCATTGAGGATTGCGGCGATGCGGCCGTCGAGATCGGCGAGGACGTGCTCGGCACGGGTCGGGCTCACACGGCCCGAGCGATTGGCGGAGGGCGCCGCCACCGGCCGTCCGACTTTTTCGAGCAGGGACAGGGCGACGGGATTGGCCGGGACGCGCAGGGCCACGCTGGGGAGACCGGCGCGGGCGAGGTCGCTCACGGTCCCGCCCGACGCCGCCGGGACGACCAGTGTCAACGGACCGGGCCAGAACGCCTCTGCGAGCCGCAGGGCGGTACCGTCGAACATGCCCTCGCGCCGGGCGGCATCGAGACCGGGCAGATGGGCGATCAACGGATTGAAGCTCGGCCGCTCCTTGGCCGCGTAGATCCGCGCGACGGCCCGGGCGTCGGAGGCATCGGCGCCGAGGCCGTAGACCGTTTCCGTGGGAAACGCGACGAGCCCGCCGTTCCGCAGAAGCCGCGCGGAGCGCTCGATCCCGGCCTCGTCGATGTCCAGCCTCAACGTTTCGCCGGGGATTGACCCGAGATCGTTCATATCTAAACTATTCCCTGCCTGAAGGGCGTCGGGCTCGGTGCCGCATCATCGACAGGGACTGCCTATCCCCGTGAACCCGTCTTGCCTATGCCTGGGAGCACATGGCGCGACGGGGCGTATCGCCGGGTCGGCGCGCGCGTCAAACTCAGGTGAAGCGTCGCTCGAGACGACGCGGGAGGACCATCCATGACCTATCGCACGCCAGTCGCCGAAATCAGCTTCGCCCTGCGCCACGTGGCGGGGCTCGATGCCGCCATCGCCTCGGGAGCACATGGCGACCTGACGATGGAGGATGCGGACGCGATCCTTCAGGAGGCGGGCCGGGTGGCGGATGCGGTGATCGCGCCGCTCAACCCGGTGGGGGACCGCCAGGGTGCCCGTCTCGCCGACGGCTCGGTCACCACGTCGCCGGGCTGGCGCGAGGCCTATCGCACCTGGATCGAGGGCGGCTGGAACGGCCTCAGCGCCGAGGCCGATCACGGCGGCCAGGGCCTGCCCCTCCTGCTGAACGCGGCCTGCAGCGAGATGTGGAATGCCGGCAGCATCAGCTTCGCCCTGTGTCCGCTCCTCACCGCCGGCGGGATCGAGGCGCTGGCCAAGCACGGCTCCGACGATCTCAAGGAGCGCTATCTCGGAAAACTCATCTCCGGTGAATGGACCGCCACGATGAACCTCACCGAGCCCCAGGCGGGGTCGGATCTGTCGCTGCTGCGCAGCCGGGCGGAGCCCGCCGGCGACGGGATCTACCGGATCGTCGGCTCGAAGATCTACATCACCTATGGCGAGCACGACCTGACCGATAACATCGTCCACCTCGTCCTCGCCCGGCTGAAGGACGCGCCGGCCGGCACGCGGGGCATCTCCCTGTTCCTGGTGCCGAAGATCCTTCCCGACGGCAGCCGCAACGACCTGCGCTGCTCGGGGCTGGAGCACAAGCTCGGCATCCACGGCTCGCCCACCTGCTCCATGGCCTTCGGCGACAACGGCGGCGCCACGGGCTGGCTCATCGGCGAGGAGAACCGGGGCCTCGCCTGCATGTTCACGATGATGAACTCGGCCCGCCTCAATGTCGGGCTGCAGGGCGTCGGGGTGGCGGAGCGTTCCTATCAGCAGGCGTTGGCCTATGCCCGCGACCGGCGCCAGGGCAAGGCGGCGGGCTCGTCCGATCCCGTCAGCCCCATCGTCGACCATGCAGACGTGCAGCGCATGCTGCTGACGATGAAGGCCTATACGGCGGCCGCGCGGGGCATCTGCTACCTCACGGCGCAAGCTCTCGACGCGGCGCGCGGGGCCGAGGGCAAGGCCGGGCTCGACCGGGCGTCGCTGCTGACCCCCGTGGCCAAGGCCTTCTCCACCGACATCGCCAACGAAGTGACGTCGCTGGGCGTTCAGGTCCATGGCGGCATGGGCTTCGTGGAGGAGACGGGCGCGGCACAGCACATGCGCGACGCCCGCATCCTCGCCATCTACGAGGGCACCAACGGCATCCAGGCCATCGACCTCGTGGCGCGCAAGCTGCCGCTGAATGGCGGGGCGACCGTGCGGGCGCAGCTGGCCTCCATGCGTCGCGTGGCAGAGGCCGTGCAGAAGGATGCGACACCGGCCTTCGGCCATCTCGGGCCGCGCCTCCGCGCCGGGATCGAAAGCCTCGACCGGGCGACGAGCTACCTCCTCAAGGCGCTGGCCTCCAACCGGCCGGAGGAGGCCCAAGCCGGCGCGACGCCGTATCTGCGCCTGTTCGGCCTCGCGCAGGGCGCGACCTGCCTCGCCCTTGCGGCTTTGGCCTCGAATGCCGCCCTCAAGACCGGCGAGACCGATCCCGCCCACGGCGCCCGCATCGCGCTGGCGCGGTTCTTCGCCGAGAACCTCCTCACGGCGGCGGGCGGGCTGGAACAGAGCGTCGTCGACGGCGGCGGTTTCACGCAGGACGGTATGCTGGCTTTGGCGGGGTGAGCACGAAGACTCTCCCCCCAACGGATCCAGTGCTTGTCCGTGGTTTTCATCCCAGGCGCCCAACTCGGGACGGCCCGACTTGGGGTTAGAGGGAGCAACTGGAGATGAAAGGGGAGGATGCATCAAGCGGAGCGACGGGTACGCATCCCCTCGCCCCGCCTGCGGGGAGAGGGCCGCGACGACCTTGTCGTCGACGCGGCGAGGCGGCAGCCGACGGTGAGGGGGTGGACCCGAAGGAGTCTCATCCGGAATCGCCCCCTCACCCTCGCTTCGGCTTCGCCTCTCGCTCATCGCGGACACGACAAGGTGCCCGCGATCCTCTCCCCGCACGCGGGGAGAGGGGGCTCCCTCCTCCGTTCGACGAAGCGGCCACATGCGATAGCTCTGCTGCAAAGGGGAGAGGGATCGCCGGAAAGCGAGAACACACATGACCGATCACATCGCGATCCACGACAGACCGGACGGCGTCCGCCTGATCCGCCTCGACCGGCCGGAGAAGAAGAACGCGCTCACCGGCGCCATGTACGATGCCATGCGCGACGCGCTCGCTGAGGCGGATTCATCTGAGAGTATCGGCGCCATCGTCTTCGCCGGGGCGCCGGGCGCGTTCAGCGCCGGCAACGACCTCGCCGATTTCGTCGCCGGCGCGCGAAAACCCTTCACCGAGGCGCCGGCCCTTCACTTCATCCGCCAGCTCGCCCGGACGACGACACCGATGGTGGCGGCGGTGGACGGGATCGCGGTGGGGATCGGCACGACGCTGACGCTGCATTGCGACCTTGTCTATGCGAGCCCGGCCGCGCGGTTCCGGATGCCGTTCGTGGAACTCGGCCTCGTGCCGGAAGCGGCCTCGTCCTACCTGCTGCCGCGCCGGGTCGGGATCCTGAAGGCCACCGAACTCCTCCTTCTGTCGCAACCGTTCGATGCGGAGGAAGTTCTGCGCCTCGGCCTCGTCAACGCCATCGCGCCGAGCGACCTCCTGCTCGATCACGCCTTGGCCCAGGCGGCGCGCCTCGCCGCGCTTCCGCCCGGTGCCGTCGCCGCGACGCGCAGGCTCATTCGCGGCAATCAAGCCGAGGTCGAGGCGGCGCTCGAAGCGGAGGCCGTGGCCTTCGAAGCACGGCTGCGGGCGCCCGAGGCACAGGAGGCGTTCGCGCGCTTTCTCGGCAAGTCGAAAGCCTCATGAGCGGGCGCGCCGCCGTCCCGGATCTGAGCCGGACGATCTGCCTCGTCGCGGGCGCCTCACGGGGAGTCGGCCGGGGCATCGCCCGCGGGCTGGGAGAGGCCGGGGCCACGGTGATCGTCACGGCCCGGTCGAGCGAGACGGGGCCGCGCACCGAGGGCCGGCCAGAGACCATCGAGGACACCGCCCGCGAGGTCGATGCCGCCGGGGGCGAGGGCCACCACTACCTTTGCGACCACACCAGCGAGCGGGCGGTGGACGGCCTCGTCCATTGGGCGCTGCGTCGCTTCGGCCGGATCGACGTGGCGGTCTCGAGCGTCTGGGGCGGCAACGAAGGCTTCGACGGGGAGAGCTACGCCGACGGGATCGAATGGGGCACGCCGTTCTGGCGTCGCTCCGCCGAGTCGTTCTCGCAGGTCTTCGAGACCGGCCCCTATCCGGCGCTGCTCCTCGCCAGAGCCGTCGCGCCGGCGATGGTCTCGGCCAAACGCGGCCTCATCGCCTTCGTCTCGTTCGACACCGAGACCGGCTACCTCGGCGACGTGTTCTACGATCTCGCCAAGGCCAGCACCAACCGGCTCGCCTTCGCCTGTGCCCGGGAACTCGCCCCACACGGGGTCACCGCGCTCGGCCTATCGCCCGGCTTCGTCCTCACGGAGCGGGCGCGGGACAACGGCCATGCCGACCGGGCGACGGAGAGCCCGCTCTATGCGGGACGGGCGCTGGCGGCCCTCGCCGCCGATCCCGATGTCCAGGCCCGTGCCGGGCGCATCCTGCACGCGGGCGATCTCGCCGCCGAATACGGCTTCACCGACGCCGACGGCACGACGCCGCCGCGTTTTCAACTCGGATCGTGAGAAGACGGCCATGACGGATTCGAAGTCCCTGAAGGGCAAGACCCTCTTCATCACCGGCGCCTCGCGCGGCATCGGCCTCGCCATCGGTCTCCGCGCCGCCCGCGACGGCGCCAACGTCGCCATCGCCGCCAAGACCGACACGCCGCACCCGAAGCTCGACGGCACGATCCACACGGCGGCGGCCGCCATCGAGGCGGCGGGCGGGCGCGCCCTGCCGCTCATCGTCGACGTGCGCGACGAGGAGGGCGTCGCCTCGGCCATCGCGCGGACCGCGGAGACCTTCGGCGGCATCGACATCGTGGTGAACAATGCGAGTGCGATCTCGCTCACCCGCACGCCGCAGACGGAGATGAAGCGCTTCGACCTGATGCACCAGATCAACACGCGCGGAACCTACATGGTCTCGAAACATGCGATCCCCTATCTGGAAAAGGCGCCAAACCCGCATATCCTGATGCTGTCGCCGCCCCTCGACATGGCGGAGAAGTGGTTCGCGCCGCATCTCGCCTACACCATGGCCAAGTTCGGCATGTCCCTCTGCGTCCTCGGGCTTGCCGGCGAGCTGCGCAGGCAGGGCATCGCGGTGAACGCCCTGTGGCCGCGCACCACCATCGCCACGGCGGCGGTGCGCAACCTCCTCGGCGGCGAAGCGCTGATCCAGGCGAGCCGGACGCCGGAGATCGTCGCCGATGCGGCCCATGCCCTGTTCCTGAAACCGTCGCGCGAGGTCACCGGCCGCTTCCTCATCGACGACAGCTTCCTCGCCGAGCAAGGTGTCACGGACTTCACACAATACCGCGTCACACCCGGCATACCCCTTGCGCCGGACTTCTTCGTGCCGGATGCGAACACACCGCCTTCCGGGGCCCTCGCCTGAGACGTAAAGCGTGATTTTCATCCATCAGCCGATCGCCGGCCCCGGGCACATCCTGCTCGACCGCCGTCCCCTCGAACTGCAGGACCCCATTCCCGACGAGACCGTCTGGCTCGACATGATCCGCCCGACGCGGGAGGAAGACCTCAAGGTCGAGGCCTTCATGGGCATCTCGGTGCCGACCCGCGAGGAGATGAAGGACATCGAGCCCTCCGAGCTCCTCTACGTGGAGGACGGTGCGCGCTACATGACCGGCCGGGTGCTGAGCAAAGTCAGCGACGCGGATGAGCCGGGGCTGGCCGGCATCACATTCATCCTGCGCGGCAACCGCCTCGTGACGGTGCGCTACGAGGAGCCCCAGGCCTTCCGCATGTACACCCAGCGGGCCGGACGCTCGACGGGCAACGGACCCTCGGCCGCTCCGTCGGGCGAGACGATTCTCGCCGGGCTGATCGAGACCGTGATCGACCGGGCGGCGGACGTGCTCCAGCTCCAGGGAGAGCGGATCGACCGGCTCTCGGGCAAGATTTTCGAGGAGAAGGCGGACCCTTCGGCCCGCAACACCGCCCTGCAGGATACGCTGCGGGCGCTCGGACGCCTGGGCGACCTGATCTCGAAGCAGCGCGAGAGCCTGGTCTCCATGGAGCGCATCCTGCTCTCGCTCTCGGCGACCTACCGCACCACCAAGGCGCCGCGGGAACTGCGCGAGGACGTACGCTCGACCCTGCGCGATCTGCAGTCGCTCGAGGAGCACGCGACCTTCCTATCCTCGAAAATCCAGTTCCTCCTCGACGCGACACTGGGCCTCGTGAATCTCGAGCAGAACAACATCATCAAGCTGTTCTCGGTCATGGCGGTGGTGTTCATGCCGCCCACCCTCATCGCCTCGATCTACGGCATGAACTTCAAGGCGATGCCCGAGCTCGACTGGACCTTCGGCTATCCCATGGCCGTGGTGATGATGGTGGTGGCCGCCGTGCTGCCGTATGTGTTCTTTCGCTGGAAGAAATGGCTGTAGGGCAGGATGGATCTCGTGCGTCCCCGGACTTTCGGCACCGCTCATCGGGCTCGTCCTGCAATGGACGGCGGGCGAAGGTAAGCAGATGTGCGGCCGCTTCCTCATTCAGCAAGATCCGAACGTCTTCCGGTCGTTCTACGGCTATCCCGAGCAGCCGAATTTCCCGGCGCGCTACAACGTGGCGCCGACGCAGCCGGTGCCGATCGTGCTGGCGGAACGCGGCGAGCGGCATTTCCGGCTCATGCGCTGGGGCTTCCTGCCGGGCTGGCTGAAGGACCCGAAGGGCTTTCCGCTCATCATCAACGCGCGCGTCGAGACGGTGCTGGAGAAGGCGACGTTCCGGGGGGCCATCCGCCACCGCCGCTGCGTCTTCCTCGCCGACGGGTTCTACGAATGGCGCCGGGAGGGAACCGGCAAGGCCATGACGCGCACGCCCTACATGATCCGCCGGGCGGACGGGGCGCCGATGGCGCTCGCGGGTGTGTGGGAGAACTGGCTCGGGGCCGACGGGTCCGAGATCGACACCGCCGCCATCGTCACCACGGGCGCCAACGGCACCATGGCGGCGATCCACGACGAATGCCGGCCATCCTATCGCCAGAGGCCATCGAGCCCTGGCTCGACCATCTCGGCACGGAGCCGCGCGATGCGGTCTCATTGTGCCGGCCGTGCCCCGACCAATGGCTGACCCTCGACGTGGTGAGCGCGAGGGTCAACGACGCACGCAACGAAGGCGCGGACCTCGCCGTCCCGGTCGGCCGGGCCAGACCGGAGACGGTCTTCGACATTCCGCCGGACGAGCGCCCGTTATCCAGCGACGAGGACGCTCAGGGGACGTTGTTCTGACCGAAGGGCGCGGGCGTTCAGGGTTGGGGGCGGGACGAGGCTCGCTCGTCGGCTCCGCGACGAAAGTCGTTGTAGACGTCGAGGAGAGCCCAGCCGGCGGTCAGCAGGGAGAAACCGGCGACGGCCGTGACGATGGCTGCGGAAACCAGCAGCTTGGCGGTGAAGACGTCCACGACGAATGGTCCTGATTGGGGGAGCGACTTTGCTCCTCCCAACATGGCGATGGCCATCCACGCCGGCCATGGGATTTCGAGCGCGGCTGCCATGACCTCGCGGAGCCCTGCCGCGTGCCGCAGCGCACCGCGACCCTAAGAACAGGCGGTGTCCGCGACCGTCGGGGCCGGTCCCTACCTCAGCGAGGGCCTGCGCTTGGCGACATCCTTGCGGAACACGCCCACCATTTCGAGATGGCTCGAATACTTGAACTGGTCGACGGGGACGACCCGTTCGAGGCGATAGCCGCCCTCGATCAGCGTCGCCGCATCGCGGGCGAACGAGCCGATGTCGCAGGCGACGCCGATGACCAGGGGCACTTTCGATTCCGCGATGCGCTTGGCCTGGGCCTGGGCTCCGGCGCGCGGCGGATCGAACACCACGGCGTCGAAGGTCTCGAGTTCGATGGGCAGGAGCGGCCGGCGGAAGAGGTCGCGGGTCTCGCTCGTGATCCGGCGCAGGCCGCGCGTGGCACGAAACGCCCGGTCGAGGCTGGCGATCGCCGCCGCCTCGCCCTCTACCGCATGGACATCCCGCGTGCGGGCCATGGCGAGGGTGAACGGGCCGGCTCCGGAAAACAGGTCGACCACGCGCTTCACGCGCTTGTCGAGGGCGGAGACCACGAGTTCGGCAAGCATCGCCTCGCCCGCTTCCGTCGCCTGCAGGAAGCCCCCCGGCGGCGGCACGAGGCGGGTCTCGCCGGTGGTGATCGCGGGCGCGCGGCGCTCCACCACGATGTCGCCGTGCAGGGACAGGCGCGCGAGGTCGAGCTCGCCGGCCAGCCGCACCAGCGTGGCGCGCAGGCCTTCGC
>NZ_VRVC01000006.1:0-72336 GCF_008040005.1 Methylobacterium sp. WL19 | reverse complement strand
TGGTTCAACCGATTCCGTCGATTGCCCGTCCGCTACGAGCGACGCAGCGACATCTACGAGGCCTTCACGAGCCTCGCGGCCAGCCTCATCACCCTCAACCAGATCAAACGGTTCTGTTAGGCGCTCTTATCTGCGGGTCGTCCTCGGCTTCATCGGCGTGACCAACCCGGAATTCGTCATCGCCGAGGGGATCGCCCTCGGTCCGGAGGCCCGCGAGAAGGCCCTCGCCGGGGCGCTCGACGCCGCCTCCGTTCTGGCTGCCGCCTGAAGGCCTAGCGCCGGCCGAACAGCCGCTCGATATCGTGGAGTTTCAGTTCCACGAAGGTCGGGCGGCCGTGGTTGCAGGTGCCGGCGAAGGGCGTCGCCTCCATCTCGCGCAGGAGCGCGTTCATCTCCTCGGGGCGCAGGCGCCGGCCGGCGCGGATCGAGCCATGGCAGCTCATGCGCGAGAGGATCGCGTCGAGGCGCCGCCCGAGGGGGCCGCCCTCGGTGCCGTCCGCACTCCCCTCCTCCAGTCCGCTCTCGTCGAGGGCGTCGAGGATGTCCTCCAGGAGATGGCGGGTGGACGAATCGGCCAGCGCCACCGGAACCTCGCGCACGAGGACGGCGCCGGTGCCGAAGGCCTCCAGAGTGAGGCCGAGACGGTCGAGGTCGGGGGCGGCCGCGATCAGACGCTCGGCGTCCTGGGGCGCCATCTCCACCACGTCGGGGATCAGGAGGCCCTGGCGGGCGATGCCGCCGGCGGCGCGCTCGCGCTTCAGACGCTCGTAGACGAGGCGCTCATGGGCCGCGTGCTGGTCGACGAGGACGATCCCGTCATGGGTCTGGGCGACGATGTAGGTCTCGTGGAGCTGCGCGCGGGCGGCCCCCAGGGGATGCTCGCTGTCGGGCGGTTCGATCTCCGGCTGGCGCAGGTCGGCGCCGGGTGGTGCGAGATCGCCGGAGAACAGCGCCTGCCCGGCTTCCTCGAACCCCGTCTCCGGCCGGCCGAACGCCACTTGCGGGGCCTCGAACAGGCCCCCGCGCTGACCGAAGGACGATGCCGGCGCGAGGCCGGCGGGCGCGCCGAACGAGGGCAGGCCGGGCGGGATCGCTGCCCTGCCCGACCAGGCGCCGCGTCCCGAATGCGCCGTCATCGCCGGCCGTAGCGACGGTGAAGCATGGCCCGGACGCAGGGCGTCCAGGGTCCGGGCCGCGCCGGTACTGGCGTTGCGCGCTCCGACCTGCCGCAGGGTCTCGTGGATGGCGCTGACGATGAGGGCGCGCACGAGGCCCGGCTCGCGGAAGCGCACCTCGGTCTTGGCGGGATGGACGTTCACGTCGACGAGGGCGGGGTCGCAGGTGATGGCGAGGCCGAGCACCGGATGACGGTCCGAACTCATCGTGTCGGCATAGGCCCCGCGCACGGCGCCCAGCAGCAGGCGGTCGCGCACCGGGCGGCCGTTGACCGTGAAATGGATCTGGTTGCCCGCGCCGCGATGGTAGCTCGGCAGGCCGATATGGCCGGACAGGGCGAAGCCCTCCCGCGCCATGTGGAGGGGGGCCGAGCTCGCGCCGAAATCCGGCCCCAGCACCGCCGTGAGCCGGCGCAAGGCCGCGTCGTCGCCGGTCTCGGCGGAAAAGACGAGGGGGCTGCCGCTCTCGGAGCGGAGGGCGAAGCGGATCCGGGGCTGCGCCACGGCGAGGCGCCGCAACCCATCGGCGATGGCCAGCGCCTCGGCGCGGTCGGATTTCAGGAATTTCAGCCGCGCCGGCGTCGCCGAGAACAGGTCCGTGACCTCGATCCGCGTGCCGCGCGGGCTCGGCGCGGGACGGACCTCGCCCTTGATGCCGGCATCCACCACCAGGGTCGATCCGCTCTCGGCCTCGGCCGTGCGGCTGGTGAGGGAGAGGCGGGCCACCGCCCCGATGGAGGGCAGCGCCTCGCCGCGAAAGCCGAGGGACTCGATGCGGCTCAGGTCGCCACCGGGAAGTTTCGAGGTGGCGTGGCGCTCCACCGCGAGGGCGAGATCGTCGGCGCTCATGCCGGCGCCGTCATCCACCACGCGGATCAGCCGGCGGCCCCCCGCCTCGATGGTCACCTCGATGCTGGTGGCGCCGGCATCGATGGCGTTCTCAACCAGTTCCTTCACGGCGGAGGCCGGGCGCTCCACCACCTCGCCCGCGGCGATGCGGTCCACGAGGATCGGGTCGAGGCGGCGGACGGGGCGGAGCACGGGCGGCATTCCCCCAAGCATAGGCGAGCGCGCCGCCGCCTCAAAGCGCCGCCGACGTCATCGCGGTGGGAAGGATGCGATCAACCGAAGGGAAAGGCGAGACCACGCCCCGCCTGGACCCAGGCCCCCGCGATGACACAGCAGAGGAGGCAGGCCGCCAGGGGCACGAGCACCCGTCGCCTCGGCAGGCCGAGGGCGATGAAGGAGGCGGCGGCGAACGGCACGATCTGTTCCCCGTGCATGCCGAGGAAATGGGCGATCCTCAGGTCGCCGCCCGCCCGGTTCCAGCCGAGCAGGGGCAGGCTCGCACCGGTCGGGCCGACCGCATGGCCATGGTTGGCGCTGAGGGCGATGCCGGTGGCGGCCCCGAGGATCACCGTCGTCGCGAGGCCGAGAATGACCGCCAGACGCAGGCTCGGCTCGAGGCCGGGACGTGGCCGGACCGCCACCGCGATGGCCAGGGGAATCTTGGCAGCGAGCAGGGTCAGGGCCATGAACCCCATCAGGGCGTAGAGGGCGGCGTGCAGCGGATCGCCGTCGTTGAAATGCGATGCCTCGGCCCGCGCCGCCTGCAGGGTGATGTAGGCGAGCTCGAACCCGCCGGCGACGACGAACAGGAACCGGCCGATCCGCAGCGAGCGCGAACGGCGCCGATCCGGCCGGACGTAGCCGGTGAACCAGGCGAAGGTCAGGGCGTAGACACCGACCGAAACGAAGAACTTCGCGGGCTTCGCCCAGACGAAGGCGCCATCGATGAGCCTCCCATCGACGAGGGGGAGTGCCAGGGTGACGGCGCCGGTCAGCAGGCAGGCGAGGCCGAAGGCGGTGAGGACGGGATCGTCCGCCCGAAGCCGGGCGAGTGCCGTGGGGCGGAGAGCGTCTCCGCCGAGGGTGAAGGCGATCATGGCCGGGTCTCCAGGCCGAGCCTGCCGGTGCTCAATCCGATGACGAGGGCGAGGAGGAGACCGGCCGGACCGACCAGGAAGGTGAGGACGAGGCAGGGCAGGAGCAACAAAGGCGAGATCCCCGCCCCGATCCCGGCGCGAGCGATCCAGGTGCCGACGAAGAGGTCGAAGGCGAGATAATGGATCCAGCCGGCGGTGAGCGCATGGTCGTCCGCGAACAGGGAACGGACCGCCTCGATGGAGTCGAAGCCGCCTTTCGCGCCGCCCGCCAACCCTGCCGCCAGGGCGCCGATATAGGCCACCGCCAGAAGCGCCGGCAGGACGAGGCCGGTGCCGATCCAAGTGGCCCTTCGGAGCCGGGGAGCGAACAGCGCGATGGCGAGGGCGACCCAGCCCAAGAGTGCGATCGTGCTGCAGAGGGAGAACAGGCTCGCTACGGGGATCACGTCTTGCCCATCCTTATCTTGACATCGTATAGATCGAGCATGAGTGAGCATCTTGACACTGTCAAGTCATCGAAGGGCGTTCCAGCCACGGAAGCCTCGGCCTACCATCACGGCGATCTGCGGTCCGCCCTGATCCGGGCGACGACGGCCATCCTGCGGGAGCGCGGGATCGACGGGTTTTCCCTCAGGGAGGCGGCGCGGCGGGCGGGCGTCTCGCCGGCGGCTCCGCAGCATCATTTCGGCGATGCTCGCGGGTTGCTCACCGCCGTGGCGACGGAGGGCTTTAGGATGCTGGGCGACGCGCTGGCCGCTGCCGATTCCGCCGCGACGGACCGAGACGGGCGCATTCGCGCGCAAGGCCGGGCCTATGTCGCCTTCGCCCTCGACCATCCTGCCGAGTTCGACACGATGTGGCGCTGTGCGCGGATCGATACGGGCGACGCGGCCTACGCGGCGGCGGCCGGTCGCGCCTTCGGGCTCCTGAAAGCGGCGGTGGCCGGAACCCCTTTCGAGGATGACGGGCTACCGGCGGCGTCCAATCATGCCGCCCCGGACCCGAGGGCCATCGCCTGCTGGTCCCTGGTCCATGGTCTCGCCCGGCTCGCCCTCGACGGTGCGCTGGGACCGGCCGAGGTGGCGCGTGGGGCCATCGACGGGATGCTGGAGCCTATCCTCGACTGCCTGACGGTGTGATGCCGGGACAGCGCGGCGCGACGCCAGCGCTCATCGCGAGACCATTGGCGGATCCGCTCCAGACTTCGCCGGGTAGGACCCGTCGTCAGGCGACCCCGGCCCGCAGCAGGTCGTGATAATGGACGAGGCCCACGGGGCGCTCGTTCTCGACGACGATCAGCGAGGTGATCTTCATCGATTCCTGGATTTCCAGGGCCTTGGCGAGAAGGGTCTCCGGGCTCACGGTGCGCGGCCGGACGCTCATCAGCGCCTCGACCACGAGGCTATCGAGATCGGCCCTGAACACGTTGCGGCGCAGGTCGCCGTCGGTGAGGATGCCGGCGAGGCGGCCGTCTTCTTCCACCACCACCACCGATCCGAAGCCCTTGGCGTCGATCTCGGCGATGGCGGCCCGCATGCCCGTGCTGCGCCGGACCACCGGCAGCTGGTCGCCCGCATGCATCACCTCGCGGACCTGCCGGAGAGAGGCCCCCAGGCGTCCGCCGGGATGGTAGATGCCGAATTCGCGGGCGGAGAAGCCGCGGGCCTCGAGCAGGGCGATGGCGAGGGCGTCGCCCAAAGCGAGTTGCATCGCCGTGGAGGTGGTGGGCGCGAGCCCGTTGGGACAGGCTTCGCGGGCCTTGGGCAGGGTCAGGCAGATATCGGCCTCACGCCCGAGGGTCGAGCCGGCATTCGCCGTGATGGCGATGAGGCCGACCCGATAGCGCCGCGCATAGCCGATGATGTTGGCGAGTTCCGTGGTCTCGCCCGACCAGGACAGGGCGACGACGACGTCCTCCGGCTGGATCATGCCGAGATCGCCATGGCTCGCCTCGGCCGGATGGACATACAGCGCCGGCGTGCCGGTGGAGGCCATGGTCGCCGCGATCTTGCGGCCGACATGGCCCGATTTGCCCATGCCGGTGAGGATGGCGCGGCCCTTGGCGGCGGAGATGCGGGCGACGGCGTCCGAGAAGGCGGTGCCGAGACCGTTGCCGATGGCCTCCATCAGGCAGCGCAGGCCCTCGCACTCGGTCTCGATGGTGCGCAGGGCCGAGGCGATGGCGGGCGCATGGCCGGCATCGGGGGGCGACATCCGCTTCTCCGCTGCAGCACCGCCCATGACAATCCTCGCCTTCGCCGGCGCGCGCGGCGCCATGACGTGCCGCCTATGCAAGGCGAATGTGGTCGGATGGGGGCTTGGGCGCGTGGGACGCCGCGCACCGGAATCGGCGGCGGGGCGGAGAAGAAGGTATCGGGGGCCGGCGGGAGGAGGCTCAGACCGGCGGATGGCCTGTAATACGCCGACGTTAAAATATTTCCAATGACAACAAGTGATCGTTAACCGTTCGGCTGGAATGTCAAATCCAAAGTAAAAGCTGATCGTCGCGATCCGCGGTCAGGAAGAGGTTTTCATGTCGATCCAGGCTCTCTCGATTCGTGCCAAGCTCATCACGGCATTCTCCCTGCTTACTTTGTTCGTTGTTGGCCTGGGAGTGCTTGGGATCGTCAGTACGCAGCGCATGCGCGAACAAGCTCTCGACATCGAAAACAACTGGCTCCCCAGTGTTCGTGTCCTCGGCGAGATCGATACTCTGACGGCCCGCAACAACGGCGTCATGCTGCGTCATACGCAGGAAACCGACCCCCAGAAGCTGGCGACCATCGAGGGCGACCTCGCGCGGTTCGGAAAGAGGATCGACGAGAAGAAGGCCGCCTACGAGCGGATGATCGCCTCTCCCGAAGAGCGCGAACTCTACGAGACGTTCACGCGCGAGGCCGCCAAATTCGCCGCGATCCGCCAGACCATCCTGGATATGTCCCGCAACGGGGAGAAGGCGCAGGCCTTCTCGTTCTACGAGACCAAGGGGATCACCATCCGCCGGGGCATGTCGGACGCCCTCGAGAAGCTGGTGAGCCTGAACAATGTCGGGGCGGATCAGGCGCAGGCGCGGAGCAAGTCGGTCTTCGAACAGGCCCGGACCCTGGGCATCGCCGCCATCGTCGTCGCGGTCCTCCTCTCCGTCCTGTCCGCCTTCCTGATCATCCGCGGCGTGACCCGAGGCATCGATTCCGTGGTGCAGCCGATGCAGGCCCTCGCCGCCGGCGACCTGTCGGTGACCATCCCGCACCAGAACGCCAGGACCGAGATCGGGCGCATCGCCGACGCCGTGCAGGTGTTCAAGGACGGATTGCACCGGATGAAGGCTCTGGAAGACGAGACCGTCCTGGTCCGTGCCGGCGCGGAAGCACAGCGCAAGGCCGCCATGCGGTCCATGGCCGACGGCTTCGAGTCCGCCGTCGGCGGGATCATCCAGACCGTGTCCAGTTCGGCGACGGAGTTGCAGGCCACCGCGCAGGGCATGGCCGGCACCGCGACGCAGACCGCCGCGCAATCCACCAGCGTCGCCGCCGCGGCGGAACAGGCCGCCTCGAACGTCACCACCGTGGCGGCGGCGGCCGAGGAACTCGGCTCGTCGGTGCAGGAAATCGGCCGTCAGGTCAGCGCCTCGGCCAGCCTGGCCCATGTCGCCGTCGAGGAAACCGCGCGGACCGCGCTGCTCGTGAAGGACCTGAACAGCGCCGTGGCGAAGATCGGCGACGTGGTGACGATGATCAGCGCCATCGCGGGCCAGACCAACCTCCTGGCCCTGAACGCGACCATCGAGGCGGCCCGTGCCGGCGAGTCGGGGCGCGGTTTCGCCGTCGTCGCCGCCGAGGTGAAGGAACTCGCCAACCAGACCGCCAGGGCGACCGAGGAGATCGGCGGCCATATCGCCTCGATCCAAGGCTCCACCGATCAGGCGGTCTCGGCGATCGGCGGCATCACCACCCGCATTCAGGAGATCAGCGCCGTCGCCACCACGATCGCCGCCGCGGTGGAGGAGCAGGGCGCCGCCACGCAGGAGATCGTCCGCAACGTGTCCCAGGCCGCCACCGGCACGGGAGAGGTCACGGTGAACATCGCGGGCGTGGCCGGTGCCGCCGAGGAGACCGGCGCTGCCGCCAGCCAGGTGCTCGGCGCGGCATCGGAGCTGTCGCGCCAGTCCGAACATCTCAACTCCGAGCTGGGCCGCTTCCTCGCCACGATCCGCGCGGCCTGACCGGGGTCGGGCTCCCGCGGAGGGAGCGCCGTCTCCCTCCGCGACAGGTCTGGTCGCCTCATGGGTTCGCCACGAGCGTCACGTGGCGATTGCCCTCCGGGTCGCCCATTCCGACTCGGAGGGCGACCGGCGCGGCGCCGGATGCCCCTAGGTCGACTGGCGAAATCCTCCCCCGGCGCGGTATGCCTTTCGGATGCAGCGCGTCATCGTCATGGGGCCGCCCGGAAGCGGGAAATCGACACTGGCGCGGCGTCTCGGCGCCGCGCATGACCTGCCCGTCTTCCATCTCGACCAGGCCTATTTTCGTCCCGGCTGGGAGCCCGCGCCGGCCACCGAGTTCCGTACCGAAGTCGAGCGCCTCGCGGCCCTCCCCCGCTGGATCATCGACGGGAACTACACGGACCTCATCGGGCCGCGCTTCGAGGCGGCGGATACCCTGGTCTATCTCGATCTCCCGGCCTGGCTGACGATGGCGCGCGTGATCCGGCGCTTGGCGGCGAGCTATGGCCGGGTCCGACCGGACGCGGCGTGGGGATGCCCGGAACGGCTCGACGCCGAGTTCCTGCGTTACGTGTGGACCTGGAACCGCTAGAGGCGAGCCCGGAACCTCGCCCTGATCGAGAGGTTTTCCGGCAAGGTCATCATCTTGGCGAGCCGGGTGGAGCAGCGGCGGTTCGGAGGTACGTGACCTTTCTCCGAACGGCGCTCGCGTGGTCGGGGGCGGCTGTCATCGCCGGCCTGCCCTCGCTAAGAGTGCCTCACAAAACTCCCGATCACGGTCGGTTCTTGCTCCAAGCAGGACAGCGCGGCGGGAGTTTTGTGAGAGACACTAAGCAGGTTCGCGTTGGCAAGCCGACGCTTCACCCTGCTTAGCTCTCTGATGGGTCGCAGGTTTTTATCGCAGAGCCGGCGGCCACCTCTGCGAAACCTGCTTAGTGTCCCGGCCGTTCTCGTAGGAACCCCTGCCCGCCCATGCCATCACCACGCACCGCCGCGAAGCACGCCGAACTCGGCCCCGATTTCTACGACGTCGTCGCCGCCGCCGACTTCCCGAAGACGATCCTACGCTACCGGAACCGGCCCTGGTCGGCGCGGGTGGGGCTCGACGACCTTTCCGACGAATCGTGGGTGGCGCATTTCGGCCGGTTCCAGCCCCTCGCCGGCAGCCTGCCCCAGCCTTTGGCGCTGCGCTATCACGGCCACCAGTTCCGCTCTTACAACGCCGATCTCGGCGATGGGCGCGGCTTCCTGTTCGCCCAACTTCACGACCTCGCTGACGGTCGCCTCCTCGATCTCGCCACCAAGGGCAGCGGCACCACGCCGTGGTCGCGCACGGCCGATGGCCGCCTCACCCTGAAGGGAGGCATGCGCGAGATCCTCGCCACCTCCATGCTCGAGGCCCTGGGCGTCGACACCTCGAAAACCTTCAGCCTCATCGAGACCGGCGAGGAACTGGAGCGGGGCGACGAGCCCTCCCCCACCCGGTCCAGCGTTCTGGTGCGCCTCAGCCATTCCCATATCCGCATCGGCAGCTTCCAGCGCCTGCTGGCGCTGGACGAGCCGCACAACATCGAGAAGCTCCTCGATCATGCGGTGCGGACCTATCTGCCGGAGGCCTGGCGCGACGAGACCGCGCCCCGTGCCGTCGCCTTCCTGGAGGAGGTCTGCCGCCGGGTCGCCCGCACGGGGGCCCAGTGGATGGCGGCGGGCTTCGTCCACGGGGTGCTCAACACCGACAACATCAACATCACGGGCGAAAGCTTCGATTACGGTCCGTGGCGCTTCACGCCGACCAGCGACCCGGGCTTCACCGCCGCCTATTTCGACGTCCATGGCCTCTACAGTTTCGGCCGCCAGCCCGAGGCCCTGTTCTGGAATCTCAGCCGGCTCGCCGAATGCCTGATGCCGCTCGCCGACCGCGACGCCCTCGAAGGCGCCCTCAAAGTCTTCGGATCGAGCCTTCAGGATGCCTTCGCCGAGGCTCTCCTCGCCCGGCTGGGCTTGGCAAAGCCGGCGGACGAGACGGATTTGCACCGGTTCGTCGCCGCCTTCTGGGGCTTCCTGGCGAAGAGCCGGGCGCCGTTCGAGCAGACCTTCTTCGACTGGTACGGTGGTCTCCTCAGCGCCTACCGTGCGGCGGCGAGCCCTTCCTCCGCCTTCTACGAGCGCGAGGATTTCGCCGCCGTCAGAACCAGCCTCGCATCCTTGTCCCCGGTGGAGACCCTCCGCCTCGACCACCCGTATTTCGCCGGCACCACGCCCTGCACGATGCTGATCGAGGAGGTCGAGAGCCTGTGGGACCCCATCGCCGAGCGGGACGATTGGTCGGCCCTCCATGCCAAGCTCGAGGCGATCGCCCAGATGGCGGAGGCCTACGGCACGGCGCCGTCAGCGATCGCCTGAGACGGCGCCCTGTTTCGGACACAAGGCTGCGTTGTTCTGGGGAACGGCGGCGGGCGACGTCCGCCTGGACGGCACGATGACGGACATTCGGATCACGGCAGGCACCTTCGGCGAGGGCGTGGCCACCTACGAGAACGGCGTGTTCCGTTTTCCCAACGGCGAGGCCCGCGGCGTGGAGGATCTCACCGATCTCGGGCTCGCGCCCGAGTCGACGCCGGAGGCGCATTGGAGCGGTGACATCGTGCGCGGTCTCCAGGGTGCGCTGGCCACCTCGACAAAGGCCTTACCGTCGCCCTTCGGCTTTGCTGCGTCCTTCGTGGGACTCGGGCTCGACGTGCTCGAATCCTCGGCCAATACCGCCGCGACCCTGCCGATCACGTTCAGCGACGGCGCCAGCGCGACGATGGCCGCCGACGGCGCCGTGGCGGCTCTGATCCGGCGCGACCGCGAGGTGGTCCGCCTCGCGCTCGAGCGGGTGGCCCCCGCCCCGGCGGTCCAACCGGCACCGGCACCGGAGCCGATCGTCTCAACACAGAATCCGAGCGATCCGACCCTGACCTCGATGTTCCAGTACGAGAAGCGCAAGGGACGCCTGCGCCGCGTCGTCACCGAGACGACGCCTCAGGAGACGTGAGCGGACGCCACGGATCTCCCGCGCCCTGAAGGTGCACGTCTCCCGCGCGGGGGCGGGGGAATGGCGTGCCTCAACCGTCGATGACGCTCACATGCGCGGCCACGACCTTCCAGCCATCGGGAAAACGGATCCAGGTCTGGCTCTGCCGGCCCACCTTGCCGGGCGATCCGTCGCGGCGGAAGAGGGTCATCGCCACGGCCGTATCCCGCCCATAGGCCGTGATCACCGTATCGGACAGGGTCCGCCCCAGCCCGGCCGGTGAGCGGGCGCGGCGGAAGGCACGGATCGCATCCATGCCGTAGAGGTTCTCAGCCCCGCCGTAGCGGATGGTGCGGGGATCGTCGTGGAACAGGGCTTCCAGCGTCGCCACGTCGTTGCCGGTGAGCGCCGCCTCATAGGCCGCGAAGGCGGCCTCGACCTCGGCGATTACGTCTGGCGCATCGATCTCCATCGGCTCGCTCACAGGATCGCATGCGGCGCGGAGACGACGCCGTTTCGTTCGAGATGCCGCGCGACCCGCAGCGCCAGATCCTCGCGCCACGGGGCGGCGATGACCTGGACGCCGAGGGGCAGGCCGTCGTCGAGCCGTACCGGCACCGCCACCACGGGCAGGCCGATGAACGAGATCGGCTGGGTGAAGACGCCGATATTCGCCCGCACCGGCAGCGTCACCCCGTCGAGCTCGAAGGTGACCTGACCCGATCTCGGAGCCCGGCACGGGGTCGAGGGGGCCAGGATGATATCGACCTCGCGGAAGAGGTCGAGCATCGCCGCCCGGTACCAGCGGCGGAAACGCTGCGCGCGCTCGACGAAGGGGGCCGGGATCATCGCCCCCGCGATCAGCCGGTCACGCACGGCCGGGTCGAAATCGGCGGCGCGGGTCCGCAGCCGGTCGAGATGGAGTGCGGCGCCCTCGGCGGCGGTGATGAGGTATGCGGCGGCCCGCGCCCGCGCGGCTTCGGGGATCTCCACCCGGCGCTTGGAGCCGAGGGATGCGGCGAGGGTTTCCACCGCCATGAAGGCCTCGTTGTCACCGCCGCGCGCGAAGTATCCGCCCGCCATGGCGATCCGCAGGTCGCCGATGCCGTCATCGAGGCTCGGCATGGCGGGATCGGGGGCACGGGTGGTCGCCACCGGGTCGTCCGGATCGGGGCCCTGCATGGCATCGTAGGACAAGGCGAGGTCGGTGACGCTGCGCGCCATCGGCCCGAGATGATCGAGGCTGCCGACGAAGGGGAAGCTCCCCGCCCGCGTCAGCCTTCCATAGGTGGGCTTGAGGCCGAAGCAGCCGCAGAAGGCGGACGGGACGCGGATCGAGCCGTTGGTGTCCGAGCCGAGGGCCAGGGGGACGAGGCCCGCGCCGATGGCGCCCCCCGAGCCCCCGGACGAGCCGCCCGACATGCGCCCGAGGTCGTGCGGATTGCGGGTCGCGCCGTCATGGACGTTCTCCCCGGTGAAATCATAGGCATACTCGCCCATGTTGAGGCCGCCCACGAGGATGGCCCCGGCGGCTTCGAGCCGTCGCACCAGGGCGCCGTCCCGTTCGGCAGGGGCGAGATCGCGGTTGATCTTCGAGCCCGCCCGCGTCGGCAGGTCCGCGATGTCGATGAGGTTCTTCACCGCGAAGGGCACGCCCGCCAGCGGCCCCAACGCCTGCCCACGGGCTCGCGCCGCATCGACGGCATCGGCTCTCGTCAGAGCGCGTTCGGGCAGCACGTCGGTGAAGGCATTGACCGCCGTGTCCACCCGCGCGATGCGCGCCAGCACGGCCTCGACCACCAGGCGGGCGCTGATCGCCCCATCCCTGACGGACCCGGCGATGTCGGCCGCGTGCATCGTGCTCGGATCGGTCATACCGCCGCTCACGCCGCGAAGACCGGAGCCGGCTCCGCCTCGTCTGGCAGGCGAAACCCCGCGACGAGGCCGGCGGCGCCCTGAAGCACGGTGAGGTTCGCGCCCACCGCCGCGACCCAAGCGGGATCGAGGGGAATGCCGAGGAGGGCGGAGGCGGCGTCGATATAGGCATCGAGCCCACCCGATGCGGGCTCGGTCTTCGGCATCTCGGCCATGGCTTCCTCCTCAAACCCCGATCCGGCGGAACCGTCGCATCCCGGGGAGCAAGGGTCGGGCCGGACTATGTGACGATCTCACGGAAGCCCCCTGTGCGTCATGGCCGTCTTTAGGCGGTTGAGCGTCTTTCCCCATCCGCCGTCCTGAGATCGTGAGAGCGGGCAAAACGGGTCAGTCGGACCCGACGGCATCCGATCCTCACCATCGTTCCGGATGACGTCGAACTCTGCCCTTGCCTTATATGCAAAAAGCATCTAACTAAGATGCATCGCGCATATAAGGTTCGCCCCGTGACCGAAACCGAATTCCTGGCCGAGTACGATCCCGCCGCCTACGAGCGCCCTGCCCTCGCCATCGATCTCGTCCTGCTGGGCCTGCGCGAGGGCCGCCCGGCGGCGCTGCTGCTGAAACGCGAACAGCATCCGCATGCCGGTCGCTGGGCGCTGCCCGGCGGTTTCGTGGGGATCGACCAGACCCTCGATGCCGCCGCGCTGCATGTCCTGCATGAGAAGGCGGGGATAACCGGGGTGCATCTGGAGCAGCTCTACACGTTCGGCGCGCTCGCCCGCGATCCGCGCATGCGGATCGTCAGCGTGGCCTATCTCGCCCTCCTGCCGGAGGCGGCCCTCGCCGAGGCTTTGGAGCGCGCACCCTCCCTCGTGGCGGCCGGGATCGAGGTGCCCTGGTCGGGCGAGGCGGGCGGAGACGTGGTGGCACTGTCGCCCAAGGGTGAGGTTCTGCCCCTCGCCTTCGACCATGCCGACATCCTGGCGATGGCCATGCTGCGTCTGCGCGGAAAGCTCGATTATTCGGATGTGGGCTTTGCCCTCCTGCCCAAGCATTTCACCCTGCGACAGCTGCAGGACGTGCACGAGGCGGTTCTCGGCACCACGCTCAACAAGCCGGCCTTCCGACGCCGGATGCTCGACCGGGGCTGGCTGGCGCCGACCGGATCGCGCGAGGCCGGAACGTCGTTCCGCCCCGCCGAACTCTACCGATTTCAACCGTCCCGCTGACCCGACAGGAGGTTTCCATGGCATCGATCCGCAACATCGGTCTGGTCGCGCAATTGCGGAGCGAGGCGAGCAGCCACGTCATCCGCTATCGCCGGGGCCGCATCCGCCAGAGCGGCCGGGGCCTCGTCTTCTGGTTCCGCCCGGAGACATCGAGCATTGCCGAGATGCCGATGGACGACCGCGAGATGACGCTGTTCGTGCGTGGCCGCAGCCAGGATTTCCAGGCCGTCGCCGTGCAGGGGACGATCGGCTGGCACGTGATCGATCCGGAACGTCTGGCCAGCCGCATCGATTTCTCCATCGACCTTCGCACCGGTAAGCTCCAGGGCGAGCCGATCGAGAAGATCGAGGCGCGCATGGCCGGCATCGCCAGTCAGGCGGTGCTGCAATATCTCGGCGGCAAGCCGGTGCGCACCATCCTCGATGCCGGCCCCGAGCCCCTGCGCGGGGGGCTGGAGGCCGTCTTGGCGGCGGACCAGTCCCTGGCCGAGATCGGCGTCGCCGCCGTGTCGGTGCGGCTCACCAACCTCGCACCCACGAGCGAACTCGAACGCGCCTTGCAGACCCCGACCTTCGAGGCGCTGCAGCAGAAGGCCGACGAGGCGACTTTCTCCCGCCGTGCTCTCGCCGTCGAGAAGGAGCGTGCCATCGCAGAGAACGAACTCGCCACGCGCACGGAACTGGCGCGCCGGGAGAAACTCCTCATTGCCGAGGAGGCGGAGAACGCGCGAAGCCGCGCCGCCGGTCTGGCCGAGGCGCAGGGCGTCGAGGCGACGGCGGAAGCGGAGCGCATCCGCCTCGTCGAGGGAGCCAAGGTCCAGGCCGAGGCGCAGCGCGTCGCGATCTACCGCGACCTGCCGCCCGCGATCCTGCTCGGCCTCGCCGCGCAGGAACTGGCGGGCAAGCTCGACACGATCGAGCATGTCAGCGTGACGCCCGATCTCCTCGCCGCCGTGATGGGCGAGTTCCACAAGGCCCGTCCGATGGTGGGGGCGCGCTAAGCAGGTTCGCGTCGGCAAGCCAACGCTTCACCTCGCTTAGATCTTTGAAATGTCGCAGGTTTTAAGACACAGAACCGGTGACCACTTTTGTGAAACCTGCTCAGCATGGCCGCCCTCACCCACCGCGCCGTCTTCGTCATCCGCGAGACCGATTACGAGGCCCTGATCGCCCGGCACGCCACGAGCGGGCAGGCGCGCTTCTTCCTCGAGAGCCGCGGCCAGAAACTCGAGGATGTGGTCGAGCGGCACGAACGGTTCCACGCCGTGCTCTCCCGGGCACGGGCCTCGGTGCCGGGGGAGTGGCGCCAGGCCCTGGTGCGGCGCGCCGACCTCGACCGTTTCCTGTTCGCCGCGGACGACGTCGTCGTCGCCGTGGGCCAGGACGGGCTCGTGGCCAATGTCGCGAAGTATCTCGGCGCGCAGCCGGTGATCGGCGTCAACCCGGCGCCCGACCTCTACGACGGGATCCTCGTCCGGGTCGCCGTCGAGCGGCTCGGGCAGGTGCTCACCGCGAGCGTCAACGGCGCGGCGCAGGTGGAGCGGCGCACCATGGTCAAGGCCGTGCTCGACCATGGCGAGACGCTGTTCGCACTGAACGAGATCTTCGTCGGGCACCGCAGCCACCAATCCGCGCGCTACCGGGTCGAAGCGGCGGGCGAGGCGGAGGATCAATCCTCCAGCGGGCTCATCGTCGCGTCCGGTACGGGGGTGACCGGCTGGGCGCGGTCCATCGCCGAGGCGACGCATCTCGCCGTCCCCCTCGGCACGGAGGAGGCGGCGGTGGGCTACTGGGTGCGCGAGCCGTTCCCGAGCGTCGCCAGCGGCACGCGGCTGCGCGCGGGCAAGCTGACCGATGCCGGGCTTCTCGTGACCTCGCGCATGAACGATGGCGGCGTCGTCTTCGCCGACGGCATCGAGCAGGATTTCCTGGCCTTCGAATGGGGCCGCCAGGTCAGGCTCTCGCCGGCGGATCGCACGCTCAATCTCGCTATTGGCTAAGTGTCGCCGGGATGTTTCGAGGGATCGAGAGCGCGCAAAGAAAAACCCGCCAAGTCATGGACTTAGCGGGTCGAATTCTTGGTAGCGAGGGAGAGATTTGAACTCCCGACACAAGGATTATGATTCCTCTGCTCTAACCAACTGAGCTACCCCGCCATAACAAAGGAGCCCGCGCAGCGCGGGCGCCCCTGAAGAGATCGGCGGTATAAAGAAATCCGCCTTCAGGTGTCAACGGGGAGTTTGCGACTTGGCCACTCCCCGGCGCGGTTTTGTCAGAGGCGGGTGCCCAGGATCTCGGCCACCTGCGGGATGTCCTTGTCGCCACGGCCCGAGAGATTGAGCACCATCAGATGCTCGGCGGGCTTCGTCGGCGCGATCTCGAACACCTTGGCGAGGGCGTGGGCCGGCTCGAGGGCCGGGATGATCCCCTCCAGCATCGAGCACAGCTTGAACGCCTCCAGCGTCTCGGAATCCGTCGCCGAGAGGTAGGTGACGCGCTTGGCCTCGTGCAGCCAGGCGTGTTCGGGGCCGATGCCGGGATAGTCGAGGCCGGCCGAGATCGAGTGGGCGTCGGCGATCTGACCGTCTTCGTTCTGCAGCAGGTAGGTCCGGTTGCCGTGGAGCACGCCCGGCTTCCCGCCGGACAGGGAGGCGGCGTGCAGGCCCGAGGCAATGCCATGGCCGGCGGCCTCGACCCCGTAGATCTCCACCTCGCGGTCGTCGAGGAACGGGTGGAACAGGCCCATGGCGTTGGAGCCCCCGCCGATGCAGGCGATGAGCGAGTCGGGCAGGCGCCCTTCCATCTCCAGCATCTGCTCCCTGGTCTCCCGGCCGATGATCGACTGGAAATCGCGCACCATGGCCGGATACGGGTGCGGTCCGGCCACTGTGCCGATGCAGTAGAACGTGTCGGCGACGTTGGTGACCCAGTCGCGCAGCGCCTCGTTCATGGCGTCCTTGAGGGTCTTGGTGCCGGATTCCACCGGGATCACCTCCGCGCCGAGCATCTTCATGCGGAAGACGTTGGGCGCCTGGCGCGCCACGTCGACGGCGCCCATGTAGACGACGCATTTCAGGCCGAATCGGGCGCAGAGGGTGGCGGTGGCGACCCCGTGCTGGCCGGCGCCGGTCTCGGCGATGATCCGCGGCTTGCCCATGCGGCGGGCCAGCATGATCTGGCCGAGCACGTTGTTCACCTTGTGCGAGCCGGTGTGATTCAGTTCCTCACGCTTGAAGAAGACCTTGGCGCCATGGCCCGGAGCCGACTTCGTCCGTAAGTGCTCGGTGATTCGCTCGGCGTAGTAGAGCGGGCTCGGGCGGCCGACGTAATGGGTCAGGTGGCCGTTCATCTCCTCCTGATAGGACGGATCGGCCTTGGCCTCCGTATAGGCCTTCTCGAGATCGAGGATGAGCGGCATCAGCGTCTCGGCGACGAAGCGACCGCCGAAGATGCCGAAGCGGCCGCGCTCGTCCGGTCCGTTGCGGAACGAGTTCGGAGAGGGGGCGATGGTCACGGTTGTCGTCCTTCGCGTCTTCGGCCGGCGAGTCTCCGCCGGGCCTATGCGTTCGGTATTGGGTTGCGCCAATGCCTAGACCCGCGTGGGGGGCGTCTACAATGCGGCGAACGCGTCGATTTGTGAAATCGGACCCTATTCGTAGGCCCGAACCGCCGCGATGAAGGCGGCGATGCGTTCCGGGCTCTTCTCTCCCGGCCGCGTCTCGACGCCCGAGGAGACGTCGACGGCGCGCAGGCCCGTGCGGGCGAGGGCTTCGGCGAGGTTCTCAGGGGTGAGACCGCCCGAGAGCATCGTCCCCGCCGGCAGGGTTTTTCCTGCGAGAAGATCCCAATCGAAGGCGAGGCCGTTGCCGCCGGGAAGTGCCGCATCCCGCGGCGGCTTGGCGTCGAGGAGGATGCGATCGGCTGCCTCGTACCCAGCGATGGCGGCGAGGTCCGAGGGCGTCGAGACGCCGAGCGCCTTCATCACAGGGCGGCCGCTGCGGTCGCGGATCGCCGCGACCCGCTCGGGCGTCTCGTGTCCGTGGAGCTGGATCCAGTCCGGATCGACGATGCCAACGGCCGCATCGATTAGGGCATCGTCGGGGTCCACGAGGAGGACGACCCGCTCCGCCCTGCCCTTCGCCCGGTCCGACAGCAAACGCGCAGTCGCCAGCGGGACATGGCGCGGGCTCTTGGGGAAATGCACGAAGCCGACGAGGTCGGCCCCGGCCGAGAGCGCCGCGTCGAGAGTGTCGGGCGCGCTCAGCCCGCAGATCTTGACGCGAATCGACGGCATGACGGCTCTAACGCGGCGCAGGGAGCGCGACGCGGCTGTCGAGGCCGGGATAACGCTCGGCCGGAGCGGGCTCGCTCGCCGCGACACGCGACTTCAGACGCTCGGTCTCGCCCTCCAGGCGTCGGATCTCGCGGCGGCGGGCCGCGCTCGTCCGCCGTGTGCTCGACTGACCCAGCCACGTGCCGATGCCGCCGCAGAGGATGCCGATGGCGACGGAGGCGAAGATGAGGACGTAGAGCGGCAGCGGCAAGCTGAAGGCCGGCGTGTCCGTCGTGAACGGATCGAAGGACAGGCGGACGACCTCCCGATTGGCGACGGCCAGGGCGACGACCACGATCGCCACGGGAAGCAGGATCAAACCCTTGAGGAAGCGGATCATCGAGACACTCCGGTCGATGGGACGAGGCTGTGCATGGCGTTCAGGATTCCTCGCTTTCGGAGGGCTCCTCGGCGCCGATCCCGGCCTCATTGAGTCGCTGGCGCATCTCCTTGCCCGTCTTGAACACGGGGATGGCCTTCTCGGAGACGGCAACGGGCTCACCGGTGCGCGGGTTGCGCCCCCGTCGCGCATCGCGGCGCTTGACCGAGAAGGCGCCGAAGCCGCGCAGTTCGACACGGTCACCGCGCGCCAACGCCTCGGCGATCGTGTCGAGGATTGCCTTCACCAGGGTTTCCACGTCGCGCTGGTAGAGATGCGGGTTCTGCTCTGCGATCCTGAGCACGAGCTCCGACTTGATCATGCGGCGGTCTTCCCTGACTTCATGCGGTTCCGGCACCCCTGCGGACGTGATCCGGGCAGGCGTGATTCGGCGTCGCCCTCAAGGCGCATCGGCGGAACCCGGACGCCAGAGGGCGAGCATCCCCCCTTGCGCGAGACCTGCCGTCTCGTCGCCGGCCTGACGCAGGCGCGTGGCGAGGCCGCCCAGCCCCAGCAGGTCGGCCCCCATGCCGAGAGCCGACCAGAGCTTGAAATCGCTCTCGGATTTCGGCTTCCAGTCGCGCACGGGCAGACCCTTGGCGACGTTGCGCTCGGTCTCGAGCCAGGCGATTGCCTGACGCTCCCCGCCGACACCGTCCACCAGCTTCAGCGGAACGCTCTGGCGGCCGCTGAACACGCGCCCGTCCGAGACGGTCGCGAGTTCCTTCTCGGAGAGCTTGCGCCGCTCGGAGACGAGGCTCTTGAACCAGGCGTAGGTATCGCCGACGACGGAGGCCAGGGCGGCGCGGGCCTCGGGCGAGGTCGGGGTGAAGCCCGACGGCTCTGCCTTCAGCGGCGACGACTTCACCGACTCGACCTTGACCCCGACCTTGTCGAGGAGGCCGGACAGGTCGGGATACTGGAACAGCACACCGATGGACCCGACGAGGGCGGTTTCCCGCGCGACGATATGATCGGCCGCGATGGCGGCAATATAGGCGCCCGACGCCGCCGTGCCGTCGACGAAGGCCACCATGGGCTTCTTCTCGGCCAGCGCGCGCAGGTTGCGGTAGAGTTCCTCTGAGCCGGTGGTGGTGCCGCCAGGCGACGAGATCGAGACGATCACGCCCTGCACCGCGCCGGCATCGCGGACCCGCTCGATGAGTTTCGTCGTCGATTCGCTGCCGGCGATGAAGCCGCCGATGGAGATGCGGGCGATCTGCGGTTTCACGGCCGGGAAACCGAAGCCGTCATTGCCCCGGACCCGGTAGCCCAATGTCCCGACGGCGACGATCAGCCCGCCGATCCCCACGACGCGCCACAGGGAGAGCTTGCGGCGCAGGCGCCGGCGATCGATCAGAAGTTCGGCGTCTGCGGCCATGCGATCGTCCCGCTCCCTTGACTCGTCCGACCGCTGCGGCCGGCTGTTCGCTCACGACACGTAAGGATGTACCGGTAAAGGTGCCTCCAAACGTCCCCTCGAGATGTGTTCCACACCCGCCGCCGGATTGCACCAAGCCGTTGGCAGCTCTCGCGTCCTTCCGCCGGACGACCGATGGAGTCCGGGGTACGCGAAAGCAGGGCCGTGTTCTAGCGCCCCCTCCGGTGGACCGGCAAGAGGACTCGTCGACGGGAAGCGAAGCTTGGGCGCGAAGCCGTGGGGATGGGGGCTCGGCGGGTGGTTCGGTCGCTCGGCCAAAACAGAATCCTCCGATGTCGAACCGGTGACATCGGAGGCTTTTGGCGGCCAAATTCACTCGCTCAGGGAGCGAGGTCGTGGACCGGCTTCGTCGTGGTGGTGCGGTTGCTGTTGAGGACGGTGTTGCTGACCTGTGTCTGCTTCAGTGCCTCCAGGTCGATCTGCGGGGGAGCCGGCAGCTGCAATTGCTCGCTCGTATAGGCCCAGGCCTGCGCGACCCGCTCCGGATCGTCGTTCAGCTTCAATCCGTAGCTGGGGACTATCTGCCGGAGCTTCGCCTGCCATTCAGGGGACGACACCTTGGAAGCGAAGACCTTCTCCAGCACCTTCAGCATGATCGGAGCCGCGGTGGACGCGCCCGGCGAGGCGCCGAGCAGCGCCGCGATGCTGCCGTCCTTCGCGCTGACGATCTCCGTGCCGAGCTTCAGAACGCCGCCCTTGTCCTTGTCGCGCTTGATGATCTGCACGCGCTGGCCCGCCTGCCACAGGCGCCAGTCCTCCTTCTTCGCCTTGGGGAAATACTCACGCAGGGCGGCGATGCGGTCATCGTCCGAGAGCATCAGCTGACCGGCCAGATATTCCACCAGGGGATATTCATCCACACCCACGCGAACCATCGGCCAGACGTTGCTGGTGGTCGTCGAGGACAGGAGGTCGAAATAGGAGCCCTCCTTCAGGAACTTGGTGGAGAAGGTCGCGAAGGGACCGAACAGCAGGACGCGCTTGCCGTCGAGGACGCGCGTGTCCAGATGCGGAACGGACATCGGCGGCGAGCCGACCGAGGCCTTGCCGTAGGCCTTCGCCAGATGCTGCGTCGTCACATCGGGATTCTCGTTGACGAGGAATGAGCCGCCGACGGGAAAGCCGGCGTAGTCCTCGCCTTCGGGGATGCCGGATTTCTGCAGGAGATGCAGGGATCCGCCGCCCGCGCCGATGAACACGAACTTGGCGTCGAAACTCTGCTCGGATCCGTCCTTGAGGTTCCGGGAGACCACGCGCCAGGAGCCGTCGGGATTCTTGTCGATGGTCCGGACCTCGGACGAGGCCTTCAGGTCGAAGTTCGGCTGGCTCTGCAGATGCCCGACGAACTGGCGGGTGATCTCGCCGAACTCCACGTCGGTGCCCAGAGAGGTCCAGGTGGCTGCGATCTTCTGCTTGGGATCGCGGCCCTCCATCATGAGGGGGACCCATTTCCGGATCTGCTCGGGATCGGTCGAATAGTCCATGCCGGCGAAGAGCGGGCTCGCCTTGAGCGCGGCATGGCGCTTCTTGAGAAAGGCAATGTTCTCGTCGCCCCACACGAAGCTCATGTGAGGGGTGTAGTTGATGAACGAGCGGGGGTTCTTGAGGACGCCGTTGCGAACCTGCCACGCCAGGAACTGGCGCGTGACCTGGAAGGCCTCGTTGATCTCGACGGCCTTGGCGATCTCGATCTGGCCGTCCTTCTTCTCGGGCGTGTAGTTGAGCTCCGCGAGGGCGGAATGGCCCGTGCCGGCATTGTTCCAGCCGTTGGAGCTCTCCTTCGCCACGCCGTCGAGCCGCTCGATCATCTGGATCGACCAGTTGGGTTCGAGCTCGCGCAGCCAGACACCGAGCGTGGCGCTCATGATGCCGCCGCCGATCAGAAGGACATCGACCTTCTTCGCCGGAGGGGCCGCGAGAACCAGGGTGCCGGGCACGGCCACGGCCGCCATCCCGGTCAAGGCCGTGCCGAGGATCTGCCTGCGGTTCAGGGCAGGCGCCGTGGAGGAAACGCCCTTGGACGGGCACATATCGTTGTCGTCGGCGCTCATCGCCATACCTCGTTCTGCGGAACACGTCCGAAGGACCCTCATCGGACGGCTGTCCGCCCAGGGCATCGGATCGAGAGGATCGGAGGAGCGCTTCTTCCCAGAGGGCATTCTTGCCCGGTGTGCTGGATTGACCAGTCTGCCGGATCGATGCCTCGCCGATCCCGGTCGGTAAAGGGGTCGGCAGTAGTCTTCCAGCTATTATTTGTCAGTCCGGTGGTGCGATTGGACGTTCTGACTTTCTCTCTGGAACATTTACAGATGAGAGGTCGATACGACGCCTCGGGACTTCGGCTATGTTTCCATGTCCGAGAGGATTCCGCATGGGCAACTCGGCCCTGAACGAGACGAGCCGGTGCGAAGGGCATCGGCGGCTGCCATCCGCGAAGTGCCAGGGCTGTTTCAGCTGATCGTCGTGCGGCCCGAATGTCCCATCCGGGCTGCCGCTCCGGAATCCCGTCCCGTACCGGCGATGTCTCGAACCGTGGCGTTTTCAGTTCGAGCCGATCCCTCGGTGCCCGTCTCCTAGACGATGGCCCGGAGGGCAACAATCTGTGGCTCGCCGCAATCCGTTCAAATGCCGGGTTTTGAAACCGGCATGTCAGGGCGAGTCCGCTCTAGAGAGAGCGTGTCGAGACAAAGAAACGCCCGCGCGGGAGGCGATCCCACGCGGGCGTTCAGGATGCGATCACCGACTCCAGGGAGTCGGCGACCGTTGATGTCGGCGCCGGATTTAGTCCTGCGCGTCGTCCTTGTCGTCGCTGGTGCGGGCCTTCTTGAAGGCGGCACCGAGGATCTCGCCGAGGGAGGCGCCGGAATCGGCGGAGCCGAACTGGGCCATCGCCTCCTTCTCCTCGGCCATTTCCAGGGCCTTGATCGAGAGCTGGACCCGACGCGCCTTGCGATCGAACTGGATCACGCGGGCATCGAACTTCTCGCCGGCGGCGAAGCGCTCGGGGCGCTGATCGCCACGGTCACGAGCCAGCTCGGCCCGGCGGATGAAGGTGGAGAGGTCGGTGTCGACGATCTTCACCTCGACGCCCGAATCCTTCACTTCCAGCACTTCGCAGGTCACGATCTGACCCTTCTTGAACTCGCCGGCCTCCGTGAAGGGGTCGCCGCCGAGCTGCTTCACGCCGAGCGAGATGCGCTCCTTCTCGACGTCGACGTCGAGAACCTGGGCGCGCAGCATGTCGCCCTTCTTGAACTCCTCGATGACCTGCTCGCCGGGACGGTTCCAGTCGAGATCCGACAGGTGGACCATGCCGTCGACGTCGCCGTCGAGACCGATGAACAGACCGAACTCGGTCTTGTTCTTGACCTCACCCTCGACCTCGGAGCCGACCGGATGCTGCTCGGCGAAGGCCTCCCAGGGGTTCTGGAGGGTCTGCTTGAGGCCGAGCGAGATGCGGCGCTTGACGGGATCGACTTCGAGGATCTGCACTTCCACTTCCTGCGAGGTGGAGACGATCTTGCCCGGATGAACGTTCTTCTTCGTCCAAGACATCTCGGAGACGTGGATCAGGCCTTCGATGCCCGGCTCCAGCTCCACGAAGGCGCCGTAATCGGTGATGTTGGTGACACGGCCCTTGAGCTTGGCGTCGACCGGGTAGCGCTGGGCGATGCCCTCCCACGGATCGGCGAGCAGCTGCTTGATGCCGAGCGAGATGCGGTGGGTCTCGTGGTTGATCTTGATGATCTTGACCTTGACCGTCTGGCCGATGGTCACGACCTCGGACGGATGGTTCACGCGGCGCCACGCCATGTCGGTGACGTGGAGCAGGCCGTCGATGCCGCCGAGATCGACGAAGGCGCCGTACTCGGTGATGTTCTTGACGACGCCGTCGATGACCTGACCCTCTTCGAGGTTGGCCACGAGCTCGGAGCGCTGCTCGGCGCGGCTCTCTTCGAGGACGGTGCGGCGCGACACGACGATGTTGCCGCGGCGGCGATCCATCTTGAGGATCTGGAACGGCTGCGGGGTGCCCAGCAGCGGGGTGACGTCGCGGACGGGACGGATGTCCACCTGCGAGCGCGGCAGGAACGCCACGGCGCCGTCGAGATCGACGGTGTAGCCGCCCTTGACCTGGTTGAAGATCGCGCCGGTGACGCGCTCGTTGGCCTCGAAGGCCTTCTCGAGCTTGACCCAGCTCTCCTCGCGGCGCGCCTTGTCGCGCGAGATGACGGCTTCGCCGAGCGCGTTCTCGATGCGGTCGACATAGACCTCGACCTCGTCGCCGACGGCGAGTTCGCCTTCGCGGCCGGGGCCGTTGAATTCCTTGAGGGCGACACGGCCTTCCGTCTTGGCGCCGATGTCGATGACGGCCACGTCCTTCTCGATCGCGACGACGCGACCCTTGACGACGGAACCTTCGGTGATCTCGTGCTCGAGGAAGCTCTCCTCGAGGAGAGCCGCGAAGTCGTCGCGGCTCGGGTTACGCTGCAGGGCGCTACCAGCGGTCATTCTGTCTCCTGACAGGCCTCATGATCGAGGCCGGCGTCGGCGGTTCGTGTGACGGGGCACCCTCGGCGATCGCCGCCCGCGCGCCCCCTGGAGGACTCGACAGGCTCACCCCCCGCAGGAGGGCCGACGCAATCTGGAACAATGGTCGAGGGCCATTCCCCAACGGGTCGATGGCGGGACGAAAAGCCCGCGCACAGTCGAATCCGAAGGGAGGACGGCGCTGCCATAACCGATCGCGTCCGTTTCGGCAACAGAACGCTTGCGATCCGCGCGGGAGGATGCGTTCACGTAAGCATCCAGCGCGGCGTATCGGCGTGGCGCAGCCAGATCGCGGAGGCGACCGAGAGCGCCTCGATCGGCATCTCCACGTCGCCGCGGCCCTTGTCCCAGAGTTCGATGCCGGAAAAGCCGACCTTGCGGATCGTCAGCCACGCGCCGAAGGGGAATGTCGCGTCGGTACCCTGACCGGGGCCGAAACATTCCTCGAAGGCCAGGGGATCGATCATCATCTGATCGTATTTCCGGAGGTGCTCAACCATCGAGACCTTGGATCGGAACAGGATGCGGTCGCGGATATGGGACGAGAAACACGGCTCGTATTCCGTCAGCGTCATCCGGAGCTTGCCTCCGATGCGCAGATAGGGCGGATTCGGCCCGGCCTCGCTGAAGTTGAGCAGGCTCCAGCCTTCCTCATTCATCAGTGATTCGGCCAGCGTCACCGGTTCCGATGCCCCCAGTCGCGGATCGGCGTCGCGAGCCGCCGTATCGGGGCCGGTTCCCGTGGCCAGCATGTCGGACCCGATCGTGTGGCCGCCCGGCTCGTATTCCGCCACGTTGTGTGCCGTCTCGTGAGAGGCCATCATTCGCCCCGTAAAAGTGTCCCCGGCAATCGAGGGAGATCAATATTGCGCATTTTCTCATGCTTGGCGATCATGCAGCGCACCAACACGACAAAGGCGCCGCAACAGCGGCGCCTCCGGTAGTATGTCTGTCGGTTGGCGGACGCTCGACGCGACGATTATTCCTCGTCTTCGTCCTCGGTGCTGCGCATGCCCTTGAGCTTGGCGAAGACCGAATCCGCGTTGAGCTTCTCGTCGCGCTCGTTGCGGTGATGCTCGTCGGCTTCCTCGAAATTGCCGGCCGTGGAGACTTCGGTGGGCAGCAGGGTCGCGCCGGCATCGGTCGGCAAGACCGCCGGGCGGTCCTTGGCAGCGCGCTGGACTTCGAAATCGAGGTCGATCTGCGTGCAGAGGCCGAGGGTCACCGGGTCCATCGGCTGCAGCGAGCCGGAATTCCAGTGGGTCCGCTCACGGATCTGCTGGATCGTCGACTTGGTGGTGCCGACGAGGCGGATGACCTGCGCGTCCTTGAGCTCGGGATGATTGCGCAGCAGCCAGAGGATGGCGTTCGGCCGATCCTGACGGCGCGACAGCGGGGTGTAGCGCGGACCCTTGGTGGTGCGCTTGACCTCGGGCAGCTTCACCTTCGAAACAGCCACCTTGAGCTTGTAGTTGGGGGCCTTCTGCGCCTTCTCGATCTCGTCGCGGGTGAGCTGCCCGGTGGTGATCGGGTCGAGGCCCTTGATCCCCGCCGCGACTTCGCCATCGGCGATGCCCTTCACTTCGAGGGGGTGCAGCTTGCAGAAATCGGCGATCTGCTCGAAGGCGAGGGACGTGTTCTCGACCAGCCAGACGGCGGTCGCCTTCGGCATCAGCGGACCTTGGGACATGCTCTGTGGCTCCGACGTTAGCGGGGGAACGGGCGGCGCCGGGCATCGGTCCGCAGGCTCCGGATCAGTCGATCCGGAAGTCCCGTCTCACGCTCTCAAAAGGGGATCAGCGTATATAGGCGGCTGCCGGAGGGCGCGCAATTGCCTTCACGTCCGGTCGTCGACGATGGACGGCCGGATACGCCCGCTCTCCCCCGTCGATTGGCAGCCGTGCGGCGTCGACCGTCAGACGAACAGGCTCGAGACGCTCGATTCCGTCGCGGTCCGGCCGATGGCCTCGCCGAGGAGCGGAGCGATGGTGGCAACGCGGATATTTCGGGCGAGCTTGACCGCCTGCGTCGGCTGGATCGAATCGGTGATCACCAATTCCTTCATCCGCGAGGCGGCGATGCGGGAGACCGCGCCGCCCGAAAGCACGCCGTGGGTGATGTAGGCCGACACGTCCTTGGCGCCGGCGTTGAGCAGGGCCTCGGCCGCGTTCACCAGGGTGCCGCCGGAATCGACGATGTCGTCGACGAGGATGCAGGACCGACCCTCGACCTCGCCGATGATGTTCATGACCTCCGATTCACCCGGGCGCTCGCGGCGCTTGTCGACGATGGCCAACGTCGCGTCGATGCGCTTGGCGATGGCGCGGGCGCGGACCACGCCGCCCACATCGGGGGAGACCACCATCCATTCCTTCGGGTCTAGTCGTTCCTTGATGTCGCGCACGATCACCGGGGCGGCGAAGAGGTTGTCGGTGGGAATGTCGAAGAAGCCCTGGATCTGCCCCGCATGGAGATCGAGGGTCATCACCCGGTCGGCGCCGGCCTCGGTGATGAGGTTGGCCACGAGCTTGGCCGAGATCGGGGTGCGGCCGGAGGTGCGCCGGTCCTGCCGGGCATAGCCGAAATAGGGGATCACCGCCGTAATGCGCCGCGCCGAAGAGCGCCGCGCCGCGTCGATCATGATGAGCAGTTCCATCAGGTGATCGTTGGCGGGGAAGGAGGTCGACTGCACGATGAAGACGTCCTCGCCGCGGACGTTCTCCTGGAGTTCGACGAAGATCTCCATGTCCGCGAAGCGGCGGACCATGCACTTGGCCAGGGGAAGCTCGAGATAGGCGGAGATCGCCTCCGCCAGCGGACGGCTGGAATTTCCAGCGATGATCTTGATCGAGGACTTCATGCCGCCGTCTTCATCTCTCGATTCCTGCGCCGCGCCGGATACCGGCCCCTCGGCGCGGCACCCCTTACAGCCCCCGACCCGGTGTCACAATGCCTTCACCGATCATTGAGGGCTGCCCTGCACAGATCACGGCTCCAACAGGCGATGGAGGTGGACGATGAAATAGCGCGTCTGAGCGCTGTCGACGGTGGCCTGCGCCTTGGATTTCCAGGCGCTCTGCGCGGAGGCATAGTCTGGAAAGATTCCGACGATGTCGAGCCCCTTCACATCGCGGAAGTTGATGCCTTCGAGGTTCTCGAGCTCGCCGCCGAAGACGAGATGCAGCTTCTGTCCGCTATCGATCGTGGTGGTCATCGTCTCTCCTTGGCAGGCCGTGGGGCCGCTGGCACGGGGTGGGATCGAGGGTGCGGGCCGACATTCGGCGCCGCGCTTTAGCGGTGTTCGCGACGCGAAGCGAGATGCCGCATGTCGGCAAGCATCCGCCGGGCCAAGAGTCACGGCCCCGCCATGCGCCGGCCACGGGACTCACAGTTCGAACAGGGATTGCTGAGGCGGGGCTTCCGCCGGCTTTCGCGGCTGCCGCTTGCGCTTCGGCGGCCCCTCCCCGCCGGGCGCCGTATCGTCTGCGGCCTCGGACCGGGCGAACCGCGTGCCGTCCGCGAATTCGAGGCCCAGCCGCTGGCCCGGCGTCACCGAGGCGGCGGCGCGGATCGGGGCTCCGTCCTCGTCGCGGACCAGGGCGAAGCCGCGCGCGAGGACGGCGCGGTAGCTCAGCGTGCCGAGGAGTGCCGCGAAATTGCCGAGCCTGTCGCTCCGCCGCTCGATCAGGCGGCGGATTGCCTGGTCGAGCCGGGTATCGAGGGCGCCCAGGCGCTCGAAGCGACGGGCGGTCTCCGTGCGGGCACGGACGAGGGTCTGTTCGCGGGCGACGACGAGGCGCCGGCCGAGATAGCCTAGCGCCTCGCTTTTACGTGTCGCATAGTTCTGCAAGGCGGAACGAGGGCGGTCCGCGACGAGGGCGAGGCGGCCGCGCGCCTGAGCCAGCCGCAATCCCGGCGGGTGCCGCCCGAGCCGATCGAGCAGGCGACCGAACCGCGCCCGGTGATCGCGCGCATTGCCGGCCAGCGCGGGCATGAGCCGGGCCTCGGCGAGGTCGAGGCGTTGGCGTTTTCCCGCGAGGAAGGCATCCGCTCCCGGCATGGCACGCAGGAGCGCGCGCAGGTCGGAGCCTTCGCGGTCGAGCTTGCGCCGGACGGCTTCGCCCTGGCGGTGGCCGAGGTCGCGGATCTCGGCGACGAGATCGGCGCGGACCGGCACGGCCATCTCGGCGGCGCCCGTCGGCGTCGGTGCGCGGCGATCCGAGACGAAATCGATGAGGGTGGTGTCGGTCTCGTGGCCCACCGCCGAGATCAGGGGGATGGTGCTCTCCGAGGCGGCGCGGACCACGATCTCCTCGTTGAACGCCCATAGATCCTCGATCGAGCCGCCGCCCCGCGCGACGATGAGCACGTCCGGCCTTGGGATCGCGCCGTCCGGCGGGAGCGCGTTGAAGCCGCGGATGGCGGCGGCGATCTCTTCGGCCGCCCCCTCCCCCTGGACGCGCACGGGCCAGACCAGGACCGGCCGGGGGAAACGGTCTTCCAGCCGGTGAAGGATGTCCCGGATGACGGCGCCGGTGGGCGAGGTCACCACTCCGACGACCCGCGGGAGATAGGGAATGGCGCGCTTGAGATCCGCGGCAAACAGGCCTTCCGCCGAGAGGACGCGCTTGCGCTCCTCCAGCAAGGCCATCCAGGCACCGATCCCGGCCGGTTCGAGGCTCTCGACGACGATCTGGTAGGACGACTTGCCGGCAAAAGTCGTGATGCGCCCGGTGGCGACGACCTCCAGCCCCTCCTGGGGGCGCTGGCGCAGGCGGTTGAAGGTTCCCTTCCACACCACAGCGTCGATGCGGGCGGTGCCGTCTTTGAGCGAGAAATACGCGTGTCCGGAACCGTGCTGGCCGCGATAGCCGGAGATTTCGCCGCGCAGCCGGACATGGCCGAACGCGTCTTCCAGCGTCCGTTTCAGGGCCGAGGCGAGGTCCCCCACCGACCATTCCGGCGCGTTGGAGACGGCCGGTGTCGGGGCGGCAGGATTTGAAACAGGGGGAGGAACGAGGGCCATGGCGCGGGGACGCTAGGCCGGGTCGGCACGCGGGTAAACCCCGTCGTGGTCGGTCAGAACATCAGAGCCAGCAGGAGGATGCCCGACAGCACGGGAGCGATGCCGATGGCGAGCGCCCAGGGCCAGAAGCCCGGGATGTGCGGGGGACGGTTGTCGTTGACGGGTCTCACCGAGGGTCGGCCACTCACGAGGAACTGCGACAAACGCAGGCCCGACCCGGTTTGCGGGACGATCGGGAGAGCAGTGGAGTGGCGACATCCTGGCATGACGATGTTCAACCCGCAGACGGCCCGTATCGTTCCTGCGACGGCCATCGATTGCGTGAGGTCGGAAGCGGTAATTAGAGCATCGATGCGAACGGCGCGCCAGGGCCTCCGTGAGCGCCTGCCTCGCGGGAAGACTGTCCATCTCTCGCTTTTCGGGGGAAACCCTGTGCGGGAAGGCCCGCCGCCCTGCGCTGCGGGCCTTCGAGGATGCTATGTTTCGGACCGACCGTTCGCTACCTGGCCACCCGCGCCGGCTCCGGCATCCCGGCATGCCTTCTGCGTCTTTCGAAGCGTGACTTATGAACATCCTCCTCATCGGCTCCGGCGGACGCGAACATGCCCTGGCTTACGCCATCGCCAAGAGCCCGCTCTGCTCCCGCCTGTTCACGGCCCCGGGCAATCCGGGTACGGCCGAATACGGCGAGAACCGTCCCGATCTCGCGCTCACCGACCATGAGGCGGTGAGGCGGTTCTGTGAGACCGCCGAGATCGGCCTCGTGGTGGTCGGGCCCGAGGCGCCCCTCGTGGCGGGCCTCGTGGACGATCTCCAGGCGGCGGGCATCCGCGCCTTCGGGCCGACCAGGGCGGCGGCGCAGCTCGAAGGCTCGAAGGGCTTCACCAAGGATCTCTGCGCCGAGCGCGGCATCCCGACCGCCGCCTTCGCTCGCTTTACCGAGCGGGACGCCGCCCTCGCCTATCTGGCGCAATCCGGTGCGCCCATCGTGGTGAAGGCCGATGGGCTCGCCGCCGGCAAGGGCGTCGTGGTGGCGGAGACCCTGGAGCAGGCCGAGAGCGCGGTCCGCTCCATGCTCGGCGAGCCGGGCGCCGAGATCGTCATCGAGGAATGCCTGTTCGGCGAGGAGGCGAGCTTCTTCGCCCTCTGCGACGGCACGAACGCGGTGCCGATCGGGACGGCGCAGGACCATAAGCGCGTGTTCGACGGGGATCGCGGCCCGAATACCGGTGGCATGGGCGCCTATTCCCCGGCCACCATCCTGACGCCCGCCCTCGAACGGGAGGTGATGGACACGATCATCGCCCCGACACTCGCCGGGATGCGGGAGCGCGGGACACCCTTCACCGGCATCCTCTATGCCGGCCTGATGCTGACGGCCGATGGCCCGAAGCTCATCGAGTACAACACCCGCTTCGGCGATCCCGAGGCGCAGGTGCTGATGCCCCGTCTCGCCTCCGATCTGGTGCCGGCCCTGCTCGCCGCCTGCGAGGGCGACGTCACCGGCATCGCGCTGCAATTCGACGCGCATCGCGCGGCCCTGACCGTGGTGATGGCGGCGGCCGGTTACCCCGGCGCGGTGATGCGCGGTTCGACGATCCGGGGGATCGCCGAAGCCGGCGCCAGCAACGCGGTCATCGTGTTCCAGGCCGGCACGCGGGCGGAGAATGGCCGCATCGTCGCCGATGGCGGCCGGGTGCTGGCGGTGACGGCCATTGGCGACAGCATGATGGAGGCCCAGGCCCGCGCCTATGCGGCGGTGTCGCGGATCGACTGGCCCGAGGGCTTCTGCCGCCGGGACATCGGTCGGCGGGCCGTGGCCCGCGAAGTGGCGGGGGACGGCATCTGACGACGCCGCGCCCTTGAAATTGCGGGCGCCCGCTCATCTTGCTCGGTGACGGCCGGTATTGCGCCGGCGCGGAGGAATCGACCGATGGGCTACGTCTCGAAGACCGTAATGGAAGAGGGCAAGGCCGCCAAGATCGCGGGCCAGCCGGATGGGTCCAACCCCTACCCCGCCGGATCGCAGAACAGCGCCGACTGGCTCGAAGGCTACACCTACGACGAGGCGGAGCAGAACGTCGACAACGACTCGGACGAGTAGCCGCCCGGTTCAGTCCTTGGTCCAGACTTGCCCGTGATAGACGAACACCCCTGGCCGGTTGGCCAGGGCGGCGAGACCGGAAAAGGCCGGGTCCTGAACCGAGATCACGCTGGTGGGGATCGCCTCCATCTGCGTGACGAAGGGCGGCTTGTGCTCGAAGGACCGCCTGAAATCGCCCTTCTTCAGGATGGGCAGGATCCGCGGGGCGATGCCGCCGCCGATATAGACGCCGCCCGTGGCGAGGAAGGTCAGGGCGAGGTCGCCGCAGACCCGTCCGAGCAGTTTGGCGAACAGGGTGACGGCCTCGGCCGCAACCGGGTCGCTGCCGTCGATACCCGTATCGGTCACTTTGGCGGGCTCGGCATCCGCCGCCTCCCGCCCGGTTCGCGCGAGATGGATCGCCTTGTAGAGCCGCGCGAGGCCGGGTCCCGAGAGCAGCGCCTCCACCGTCACCCGCCCCTCGATACGCTCAACATGCCGCCAGATCTCCTCCTCGGCCGCATCGGCGGGGCCGAAATCCACATGGCCGGCCTCCGTGGAGACGATGGCGAGATGATCCGCGTAAGCGATCACGGCCGCTGCGCCGAACCCGGTTCCGGGGCCGAGGACGAGCCTCGTCCCCTGGTCGCCCTTCAGCCCGCCATCGCGATAAGGGCCGATCGGCGTCAGGTCGGTGGGGGCGATATCCACGGCGCCGGCGGCGACGGGGACGTAATCGTTGACGACCACCGCCCGCGAGAGGCCGAAATCACCGCCGATCCGCGCGCCTTCGATGATCCAGTTCGCATTGGTGAGACGGACGGCGGGGCCATCGATCCGGGCGGCGACCGCCAGGATCGTCGAGCGCGGGGCCGGTCCGTCATACTTTTCGAGAACGGAGCGGATCGCGGCGCTCGGGTCGGGGAAGGCGTTGGTCGGGACATGGCCGACGATCTCCGCCCCGGCGCCCGCCTCCGGCACGAGTGCGAAGCGGGCATTGGTGCCGCCGATATCGCCGACGAGGACCGGGAACTCGAACATGCGTGCGGTTGTCCTTCGCGCTGGAATCCGGGGTTTCACATCTCGCCCGCCCTCGAGGCGGGTGCGGGGCGTCACGGTCTGGTCTGCGGCACCGGCCCCGATGCGAGATCGCGGCCGGTCGCGCCCTCAGGCGGGCGGCAGGGCGTCGGGGTCGATCGGCGCGCCATCGGCCCAGGCATAGATCAGCGCGCGCACCGCATCGGGATCGGTGAGGCGCCGCGTGGCGATGGTGTCGCTGCCGCCGATGCGGACGCTGACCCCGCCCTCCTCGTTCACCACGGCGAAGGCCTTCTCGTCGGTGAGGTCGTCGCCCAGGAACATCGCGCGGCGGCCGGCATAGGGCGGCGCCTCGGACAGGGCGCGGATGGCATGGCCCTTGGTGGCCGAGGCCGGGACGATCTCGCCGACCGCCTTGCCCAGCTGCAGCCGGTAATCGGCGCCGAGATCGGAAGCGGCCGCCTTCACGGCCTCCTCGGCCTTCGCGGCGTCGGTGGGCGTGGCGAGGCGCCAATGCACCGCGACGGAAGCGCCTTTGTCCTCGATCAGCACGGATTCGAGGTCGCGCACGGCGTCCTTCAACCCCGCGATGCGGGCGCGCAGGGCGGGATGATCCTCGGCGCTGCCTCCCGACACCACCCCGTCGACCCGCCGCTCGACCCCGTGAAGCCCGGCGACATCGAACCTGGCGGGCGAGAGGAAGTCGTCGATCACCGCGATGGGGCGGCCGGTGACGATGGCGAGCGCCCCGCCGAGCCGGTCCCGCAAGCGCAGGAGCGCGGGCGCGAGCTCTTGGGGCACCACCACCTGGTCCGGGCGCGGAGCGATCTCCACCAGGGTGCCGTCGAAGTCGAGAAAGAGGGCGAAATCCGTCACAGGCAGTGTCCCAGGGTGTCTGGCTCGGGATGGCCGGCTCACCGAGACGGCCGTCCATCGGAGCGGCCGAATGTCTATCGTCCGCGTCGCGAGCCGGGCTAGCATGGCCCGCGCCACGCGCAAACGCCGTGTCTCGAATATCGCCTCCGCGCCGACCCGCGTCGCGAAAACGGCCTCCCGGTTCCGGGAGGGTGTTCTCCCGGCAAACCATTGATAAAAATTAGAAATTGGATGATTCCGATGCACCCGACCCCCCTGCCCTGCGGTCCCGGCCAGGAAAGCGTGTGGGATTATCCCCGCCCGCCTCGGTTGGAGCGCGTGGCCCGGCGCCTGCGCGTGGTCTTCGCCGGTGCCACCGTCGCCGACACGGTGGCCGGGTACCGCGTGCTGGAGACCAGCCACCCGCCGACCTATTACCTGCCCCCCGGCGATGTGGCCGACGGCGTGCTCGGGCCGCCCACCATGGCGGGGATCTGCGAATGGAAGGGCCGCGCCGTTCTCTTCGATGTCGTGGCCGGCGGCCATCGGGCACCGGGCGCGGCCTGGGCCTACCCGGCGCCCACACCGGATTTCACGGCCATTGCCGGTTTCGTCGCCTTTTATGCCGGGGCGATGGAGGCCTGTTTCGTCGATGACGTGAGAGTCGAGCCGCAGCCCGGCGGATTTTATGGCGGCTGGATCACGCCGGAGATCGTCGGCCCGTTCAAGGGCGGGCCGGGCAGCATGGGCTGGTGAGCGCCACGTCCCGCGCTTTCACGCGCCACGCGACGGCCCTTCGATGCGTCATGCGACGGCCCTTCGGCGTTTGACCGACAGCCGGCAAATACCGGTACCCATGGCGCCGAACGATGCTCTAAAGGCCGGGGTCAGGTTCGACGAGACGGCCGCCCGAGGGCGGTGAAGACGGAGAGGCGCGCATGCAGGACACCCCGGTTCAGGACTTGCCCGTCACCGACCCCAAAACCCTCGGCCTCTGCCCCGAGCGGCTCGAGCGGGTCGATGGCTGGATGCGCAGGCTGGTGGCCGAGGGCAAGCTCGCCGGCCTCTCGGTGATGCTGTCGCGGCGGGGCGAGACGGCCTTCTTCCGCGCCCATGGTCTCGCCGACATCGCCCGCGCGACGCCGTTTGCCGCCGATACGATCACCCGCATCTACTCGATGACGAAGCCGCTGACCTCGGTGGCGGTGATGATGCTCTACGAGGAGGGGCGCTTCCAGCTCGACGACCCGATCACCCGCTTCCTGCCCGAATTTACCGACATGCGGGTTTTCACCGGCGGCAACCGGGTGAAGGCCGAGACCGTGCCGGCCGAGCGGCCGATCACCATCCGCGACTGCCTCACCCATACGGCGGGCTTCACCTACGGCTTCATGGAGGCGACCCTCGTCGATGCCCTCTACCGGCAGAACGGCGTCGATTTCGGCGAGAACCAGGATGCGAGCCTCGCCGAGGTGGTCGCCCGGCTGGCGCGCCAGCCCCTCCTCGCCCAGCCCGGCGCGGAATGGAACTACAGCGTCGCCACCGACCTCCTCGGCCATCTCGTCGCGGTGGTGTCGGGCCAGGATTTCGGCGATTTCCTGAAAACGAGGGTGATCGACCCGCTCGGCATGGTCGACACGGATTTCCACGTGCCCGCCGACAAGGTGTCCCGGCTGGCGGCCAATTACAGCCTGTTCCGCGATCGCAGCCTCAAGCTCTACGACGACGCGGTGGGAAGCCGCTTCGCCTCAAAACCCGCGATCGCCTCCGGCGGGGGCGGCCTCGTCTCGACCGCGTCGGACTACATGCGCTTCTGCCGCTTCATCCTCGGGCGCGGCGCCCTCGACGGCGTTCGGCTCCTCGGCCGCAAGACGGTGGAGCTGATGCTGATGAACCATCTGGGCGGCGACCTCGCCTCGATGGGTCAGGCGCGCTTTTCGGAGTCGTCCTATACGGGAATCGGCTTCGGGCTCGGCTTCTCGGTCATGCTCGACCCGGCGCGGGCACAGATCGTCGGCACCCCCGGCGAGGTCGCCTGGGGAGGCTTGGCGAGCACCTCGTTCTGGATCGACCCGGCCGAAGACCTCGCCGTGGTGATGCTGGCCCAGCTCATCCCCTCCTCGGCCCTGCCGATCAGGCGGGAATTGCGGGTGCTGACTTACGCCGCCCTGGTGGAGTGACGGGGGCGTCAAGCTATGTGTCGACTTGGTAGTGAGGCTGTTTGAAATTAATGACACACTGGCTGGCGGTTACTAAACGGGCAACGTCAGAACGCCGAAAGCATTAAAATGACCGCATCGTGGGACGACATGTCTTCTAAGGAAATGCCTCAGGATGACGTGATTTATGAAGAAGAATCAACTTTTAGCGATTGGCTAAAAGGTAATATGCACAAACAAAAGGTGTCGATACCCGAGTTGGCGGCTCGGACCGGCATATCATACGCGGGCATATGGAACATCGTAAATGGTAAAACCCAGTCTCCTCGGCCTGAGACAAGAGCTAAGCTCGCACAGGCTCTAAACGAGGTTATTCCTGCTGAAGTAGAAATACAAATCGAGAAGGAGGCTGCAGCAGTTCCCGGGTTATCATGGTCGGATTTTACGCCCAGTGATCTTCAGACCATCCCCCAAGCTGGCGGCGTATACGTTTTTTACGACACTACAGATCGTCCGGTCTATGTCGGAATGTCGAAAGCCAACGTTCGTGCTCGCGTAAAAGATCACCAGACGCGTTTCTGGTTCAAAGAACCGCTCGTTGTGAGAGGCGCGTTTTTGGAAATACCCGATCCGGAACTGTGCTTAAAAATTGAAACGATATTGATTAAATTTCTTGGAAAGCACGCCCTTCTTAATGTAAAAGGCGCTATTAGGGATTTAGAAGACTAGACAGCTGTCTTTTTTATAAGGCCCTCGTTTGGCGGGCTTGTTGTCAGCTGCCTCGACCAGTGCCACAATATCGCTTATTTCCCAAAGGCGATCTGATACCCGAGTGGTCATGGCGGGGCTCATCTGGCGCTTCGCCAGAGTTCGGACGCGTACTTATCTGCGTCCCACTTCAAAGTGTTATTCTTGCGAGGCGCGAGGCCGTTGCGTTCCGCCTGTGCATAGGCATTGACGCAAGCGTCCTTGTCGCTGCTGTTGGCCTTGTAGATGACGCGCATTACTTCGCGTCAAGTCGGTGTCGGTTCATCGCTCATAGGGCTATCATGCCTCGGTCGCTCGACTGCTCCAAGGTCGAGTAAACCCCGCCAAATTTCGGACTAACCGACTACCGGCCTAACACCCGTCACGGCCTCGGGCCGTCCGCGATCCGCGGACGGCCGTCTCGATGTCAGCGGCAGAGGCTTTGCCGCGCGAGGCAGGGCAGCAGGCTGTCTTCGGGGAAGGGCAGCGTCACCTCCCCTGTCTTGGATTCGAGCCTGGAGATCGCCCATTCGCCCTTCGCATCGGCGACCGGCTCGATGAGCCAGCGCAGGGAGCGCACCTGGTCGCGGCCTCGCTCGGCCGGGAGCCGCGCCTCGACATATTGCTTGGACCACCACAGCATGCCGGAGGTGGGGAAGGTGACCGTGACCTTCTGCCTGGCCGCTTCGCAGACGAGCTGACGGACCCGGAAGCTGTTGCCCGCTGCGGCCTTCGGCCTGATCGCGGCTTCCAGCAGGCCGGAGCCGCCACCGGACGCCTTGAGGGCTTCCTGGCACCGGAGCTCGTCGCGCCGGGCGGTCAAGGCGCGGCTTCCCTCCCGGCAGGCCTGAGCGAGGGGCCTGAGACTTTCATGCGACGGAATCATGCCGCGCCCGCATTGCAGGAGGGGCGACGCCGGGGCGTCCGATCGGGGATCGGCGGACGCGAAGGCCTTGTCGACTTCGCCCGTCGCAATGCGGACGGCCTCGGCCCGGGCGTCGGCGACCTTGCCGTTGAACTCCGTCACGAGGGCCGTCGGCGGATAGATCCCGCGCACATCGCCCGTGCCCATCAGGAACCAGTCGTTGGCCTCCAGCCCTGCGAAAGTCATCGGTGCGGCCTCGATCCGCCCGGCCTGCTCCTGGAAGACCTGCCGGACGCTTTTCGCCACGTAGTCTTCCGCGATTCCGGTGCAGGTCTTGTAGAGGCGCGACAGGGCCTCGTTGCCCCATTGCGTGCCGACGAGCCGGTCGCATTGCGAGCGAGCCTCGTTGAGGGGGAGGCTCTTGAGGCTGTCGCCGCCGAACACCTCCTGAAGCTCCCGAGCGGCGGCCTGTTCCATCTCGGTGCGACGGGGGTCGAGCGGGGCTCCGAGGAAGCGGTCATGGGCCATCCGCGTCACGCCGTTTCGGCGAAGCTCGTCCCCGCCGAGCTGCAACCCGTTCGTCTCACGGAACGACGTCAGGGTCAGGGGAAGGGCGAGCATGCGCTCCTGCTGCTCGCGCAGCCAGAGGGCGGCCTTCCGGCGCTTCTCGATGTCGGGATAGGATTGAGACAGCAGCCGGACGACGGTCCTGCCGTCCTTGCAGGACTGGGCTTTCCGGAGGAGGTCCTCCGTGAAGGGACGGTCCCAGTATTCGACCGGCAGACCCACCGCCCATTCGAGCCGCTCGATGTCGAGATAGCCGAACGTCGCGATTCGCTCGCACACGGTATCCCCCGGCAGGGCCTCGAGCGGTTGCCCGCTCGCCGCGAGGCGGTCGGCGACGATGCGCAGGAACTCCAGGGCAGCCTGGCGGGCTGCCCCGTTGCGGTCGAGCGACCCATCGGGCGCCAGAGCGGGGCTGGTCGCCGCGCGCATCTCTGCGACGACCTGAGAGCGGGCGGCCGGCGGATCGACGGGAAGCTCCGCGAGCCGCTTGCGCTCGGCGTCGTAGAAGCGCCTCCAGAAGGTCGGCGCAGCCTCGGCGTAGCGCTGACGATAGGCTTGCTGGTCGAGGTCCGGCAAAAGGTCGAAGGGGGGAAGCGTCTGCTGCTCCCCGGCGACGGCCCGCGCCGTGTCGACGGAGGGACGGGCCTCGCCGAGCAGGCCGAAGAGGCGATCGATGCGGGCCTTCACGCTCTCGCTCCGAGCGAGCGTGAACGGCTCGCAATCGGCCTGCGGCTTGCCCTGGCCGGTGAGCCAGCGACCCTGGAGGCTGTTGCCGTTCTGCCCGAATCGCACCGCCACCCAAGGTCGGCCGCGTCTGTCCACCCGGATGAGACCACCCTCCGTGTCCTGAGCGAGCAATTCCAGCTTTTGGAAAGAAGACGCGTTCGTCTTGCGAAAGAAGACGTCGAAAGCCGAGCCTTCGGGTCTGAATTCCCAATCGTCCAGCGTCGACACGCCGTCGCAAACGTGGCTCCCCTTGAAGAAGCCGGCATCGAATGCTTTGGCCTCCCCCGATACCGTTGCGGACATTGCGAGGACGACGAGGGCTTTCAGGCTAAATGTCATGGATCGACCTGGGTCTCCGCAATGATCGTGCATCCATTTCCCCATCTTCAGGGGTCGAACGGTGCCTTTGACAAGCAGAGTTTACGTCGAGCCTGCGGCGCACTCAACGTTTGTCCGTCTGCGACAGCGGCCGACCGGAATGAGCCGGCTCGGTACGGTCGTTCCCCACTGGACGGGTCGTGTCCCTGGACGTGGCGCGGATGCGAGGCGTTCGAACCGGCTGACGGAGCCGTCCGATCCGGATGATCTCCGGTTCGGCGGGCGGTCGTGGCGGACGGTCAGGCGGTGGAAGCGGTCGAACCGGGCGCGGAGAAGACGCCCTCGGCGACGTCGAACCGGATGGCCGAGGCCGCATGGGAATGGGATGGTTCAGTGGGCGGGACGTGCCAGCCACGCGCGCATCGTCGCGGACTTACGGCTGGCGTCGTCGTCGAGGGCCGCGCGTCCGGTCCGGCAAGGCGGGATGGGATCGAAGCGGTCGCCGGGAGGTCCGACGAGCTCCGCCCCGGATCGAACGGGGCGGTCCGGTACCCTACTCGGCGGGCTTGGCCGCGGGCTTCGGTGCCGGCGCGGCCGGTTTCGTGGAGGGCGCGGCAGGGGCACCGGTCCCCGTGGCGGCCGGCGTGGGCTTGGGCGCCCATTCCGGATCGGAGCGGGGACCGCCCGGGCCGTTGGTCGGTCCGGTGATCTGTCCCGGCGCCGTATCGGTGACCTTGGTCCAGGCCTGCGACATGCACATGAAGCGCAGCATGCAGCCGCGCACGGTGAGTTCGCCGGGCTTCTCGCTCCAGATCGTCACGTCGTAGAACGACCCGTCCTCGGCGTTGTAGATCTTGCCTTCGTAATGGTTCTCGGCGTTGGGCTTGATGCCCATGACGAGCTGGTGGCCGAGCGAAGGGCGGGCCTGCTTCTTCGGGTCGGGGTTCTTGAAGTCGATCCGGGGCTGGCCCTTGTCGTTCAGCGGCACCTTCAGCCAGACGACGTAGCCGCACAGGTGATCGTTCTTCGCGCCGCATTTCTCGAGACGGACGCGAGCCCGACCGTCCTCGGTGAGCCAGGTTCCGCTCGGATCGTTCGGAGCAGCCATGGCGAGGCCGGACATCGCGCTGAGCGCAAGACCGGCCACCGGCGCCAGGAGGCGCCCGGCCACGGCCGAAATGGGTCGATACGTCATCAAGAACATCCTTAACCCGCCCCGAAACGCCGCTGTCCGCGCCCATGCCGTCCGCCCGTCCGGGGCGCGTGGTCGAGCGCGCGGTGGCGGGAGCCGCCCCTCGTCTGAAGGCCCCGGCTTCGGATGCGAACGTGACCGGATCATGACCGGCTCACGGCGTCCTAACGGATTTCGCGCAAGCCGCGAGAGAATTCTTCGTGAGGGTCGGCGTGTCTCGCCGAAGAAGATGCCGCATGAAAAAGGGCCGGTGCTCACGCACCGGCCCCGATCCCGCCACCGACGAGGAAGGCTGGCTTACTCGGCCGCCGTCATGTCGGAGGTGAAGTGACCGCACCAATCCTTGGACGCCACCACCGGCCACAGGCCCGGCGACTTCGGCTCGGGCTGGCTCACCGGCGGGTTATAGCGGCAGAGACCTTCGTCGCCGGCCGACTGACCGCCATTGATCTTGTGATCGTCGAAGAAGCGGCAGCTCTCGCAGGCCGCGCTGGTGATGTGTGCCATGTGTCTCTCCCAATGATCCGGTTCAGGGGCAGGAGGCCTGCCGAGCCCCGCCATCCGCGTGGTTCTTAATTAGAATAACTCCAGACTGAGGTCAAGGGTGTCATGCGGCTCGATCCGGCGGCTCGGCGCGTGGGACAGGACCGCGAGGCGTGTCGTGAGCACTCGCGTTTGGGGATGTCGACCAACGGCTCTCGTCAAACGAGACATGCGTGGACCGACAGGCCGTTCAGGCCAAAGCGGCTCCGGCCCGGCCGGTTCGTGCCGGCCCGTGGACCCTAGAACGTCGTCCGGCTCTCTCGCCCGATGCCCCTCGCTCGCGTATAACGGGCAGCGAACGGCTCGGAGACCGATCTTGTACAAAGTTAAGGCAAACGATCACGCCGGACGCGCGCTGGTTTTCGCGTGCGGCACCGCTGATCAAGCTCTGGAGAAAACCTGGGAGCTGGCAGGCCGGGGCTTCAAGGATATCTGCGTGGCCGATCCGAAAGGCCGCGAAATGAAAGCGGCCGCCTTCGAACGCGCCATGGATCTCGATGTCGACTGGAGCTGAGGACGCGAGGGTGTCCCAAGCTTTCGCAACGTCATCGAGTGCCGTCGATCGCGTGGAGGCGCAGGCCTGATCGATCTGTCGAACACAGATATCGAGCGGCGTCATGCACGCCTCATTGCGCGACCGACAATCAGCCGCAATCCGTCGGGAAAGACTGAGCATTACGACATAGCGAGTCGTTCGATTTGAGTGCCGGCTATGGTGTCGGGCCATCGATCCTGTGGGCGTGGTTCTGGGCATCCGCCGCCTCGCCCATTTGGATCGAGCGCCCCTTGGCTGGTAAGTGAAGCCGTTCATTCGAAAAGGGTCACGGCGATTTCCGAAGATGCATGGTCGACCGTGCTGGGGCTGGTGGCGGTCCTGGTGCTGGTGTTCGCGAACGGGTTCTTCGTTGCCGCTGAATTTGCCCTCGTCTCCGTGCGCCGCTCGCGGGTCGCGGAACTCGTCACCGAACGTCGCGCGCATGCGAGTGCCCTGCAGCGGGCGACCGACCGGCTCGATGCCCATCTCGCCGCGACGCAGTTCGGCATCACCTTGTCGTCCCTCGCGTTAGGCTGGGTCGGCGAACCCGCCCTCGCTCACCTCGTCGAGCCAGCGCTGACATGGCTGCCGATCGGGCTCAGCTCGGTCGCCTCGCACACCGTCGCGGTCGTCGTCGCGTTTTCCATCATCACGTCCCTGCACATCGTGCTCGGCGAGCTCGCTCCGAAGAGCCTCGCCCTCCAGCGCAGCGAGCGCACGGCGCTGGCCGTGGTCCGCCCCCTCAGCCTGTTCCTCCTCGTCTTCCGCCCTGCGATCCTCTTCCTCAACGCCCTCGGCAACGGGGTGCTGCGCCTCTGCGGCCTCCAGCCGGGACATGGCGAGGGCTCCCTTCACTCGACGGCCGAACTCAACCTGCTGATCCAGGCGAGCCAGGAGGCGGGCCTCATCCGGGAGGTTCAACAGGAGGCCGTCGAGCGCATCTTCGCCATCGGGGAGCGAAAGGTGCGGGACATCATGACCCCACGCCACGAGGTGTTCTGGGTCGATCTCGATGACCCGCGAGACGTGGTTCTCAAGGCGATCCGCGAATGCGACCACGCTCAGGTGGTCATCAGTCGCGGAGAGGTCGACGAACTCGTCGGCATCGTGCGCAAGCAGGACCTGCTCGACCAGGTCCTCGACGGCAAGGAGATCGACCTCGCCGTGGCCACGCAGCCGCCCATCGTCGTGCACGAGAGCATGACCATCCTGGCCGTCCTCGAGACCTTCCAGAGCCAGCCCATGCGCATGGCCGTGGTGGTGGACGAATACGGGACGTTGGAGGGCATCGTCACGCAGACGGACCTCCTGGAAGCGATTGCGGGCGACATTCCGGAGGTGGGCGAGGAGCCCGACGTCGTCGAACGCGCAGACGGATCGCTCCTCATCGACGGCATGATGCCGGCCCGGCAGGCCTTCGAACGCCTCGCCTTCTCCGAGACGCCCGACAGCGACGACTTCACCACCCTGGCCGGCTACGTCATCTTCCAGCTCGGACGGATCCCCGGCGTCGGCGATGCCTTCGATGCGGGCGGATGGCGCTTCGAGGTGGTCGACATGGACGGGCGTCGCATCGACAAGGTGCTCGCCAGCCGGAGGCACTGACCTCGCGACGGCCTCCGACGTGACCCCCGGCTTCATCCAGCCGGATGAAAAGCCGGGCCGCTCATCCGTCAGGTCGCCAGCCCGAGGGCGGTGCGAGCCTCGGCCGGGCTGGCGACCCGCCTGCCATGGCGGATCACCGTGTCCACGGCGCGGCCGACGAGTTCGGCGTTGCTGGCCGCCAGGCGGTCCTTCGTGATGCGGATGTTGTCCTCCAGGCCGGTACGCACCGCGTCGGCCCCGCGCGCCAGGGCCCATTCCATCACGACCGCCTGATTGCGGCCGATCCCGGCCGCCGTCCAGGTCGCCTCGGGCAGGATGCGCCGCATCTCGCCGAGCAGGATGTCGAGCAGGCGCTCGTCCGCCGGCATGGCGTTCTGCACGCCCATGACGAACTGCACATGCGGGCGCGCGTCCATGAGGCCCGCCTCCACGAGGCGCCTGGCGCCGTGCAGGTGCGAGAGGTCGAAGATCTCGATCTCCGGCCGGACGCCGTATTCTTGCATCTGGCTGGCGAGGGCGGTCACGAGGCTCGCGGGGTTCTCGTAGACGATGGTGGGGAAGTTCACCGAGCCGGTGGACAGCGACGCCATGTCGGGCCGATGCTTCAGCGACAGGCCGCGCCCGGCCGGGTCGCGCCCGCGTCCTCCGGTGGAGAACTGCACGATCATCCCGGGGCAGTGCCTGCGCAGGCCCTCCTGCACGGCGGCGAACTTGTCCGGGTCGGAAGACGGGCTCTCGTCGTCGTTGCGGACGTGGATATGGGCGAGCGTCGCGCCGGCCTCGAAGGCCCGATGCGTGGATTCGATCTGCTCCGCGATCGTCACCGGCACGGCCGGGTTGTCTTTCTTGCGCGGCACCGAACCGGTGATCGCCACGGCGACGACGACGGGGTTGCGACTCATGGTTCTGTCCTCCCGCGGCAGGTCGAAGAACGCGGTTCCGGCCCTGCCGAACAGCGCGATGTCGACCAAGTATACAAGGGTGCGATGGGGTCGTCTCGATGTCGCGGTGGGCGACCGGCCGGTTCCGGCAGGGGTATCGGCCCGGCATCGGCCATCGGATCGCTCTCGTTCGGCGTGTCACCGGGGAGGGAAAGCCGCGTCCCCGAGCCGGTTTCGCAAACGTCGTCACCGGTCCTGCATTCTGAAACCGGCGACACACGAACGACCCGAGCAAAGTCGATCGCCGACTTGCCCATGCGAACCCGCGTCGGCGTCAGGCGATGCCCGGAGTTTCGTCGTCCTCGTCGATGAGGCTCAGCGTGCGCAGGATCGCGAGGGCGACCATCTCGGCATCCACCTCGCCCTCGGCCGTGGCCGGCAGGATCGCCACGGTGCTGACCTCTTGTCCGGCGAGACGCCCGACGACGACCTTGTAGACCTCCCCGCCGGGCGCGTCGTCGTCGCGCACGAGGCAGACGCGGTGATCGCCGGCCTCCCCGTAGACGCGCTGCGTCGTCACCTCGACACGGTCGTCGTCACTGACGGGCTCGGGCCGACGCGGCTGACCGAAGGTCGGACGGATGATGTTGCTCATGTCGACCCTCCCGGCCGCATTCATTCAGACGTCGAGATTGGCGACGCTGAGGGCGTTTTCCTGGATGAACTCGCGGCGCGGCTCCACCACGTCGCCCATCAGCTTCACGAACAGGTCGTCGGCATCCTGGGTGTCCTTGATCCGAACCTGGAGGAGCGAGCGGACCTCGCTGTCGAGGGTCGTCTCCCAGAGCTGCTGCGGGTTCATCTCGCCGAGCCCCTTGTAGCGCTGGAGCTGCAGGCCCTTGCGCCCGAAGGCCATCACCGCCTCGAACAGGCCGACCGGCCCGTGTAGCACGGTTTCCTCGCCCTTGCGGGCATAGGTCACCGGCTCGCCGTAGATCTCGCGCAGGGCCTCGGCCCGGTCGGACAGGCGGCGCGCTTCCTGCGAGGCGATGAGCGAGGCGTCGAGGGTCACTACCTGGCGCACCCCGCGCAGGGTCCGGCTGAGGACGTAGCCGCCTTCGCTGACGGAGCCTTCCCAGCCCTGCTCGATATCGTCGGCGATGACGTCCATGCGCCGGGCGATCTCGGCTGCGCGCTTCGTCGCCTCGTCGGGGTTCTCGTCCACGTTGGTGCGGAAGGCCCCGGCGATCATCGCCTGTTCCACCGTGGCGCGGTCGTAGCGGGTGTGCAGCGCCTGCATCAGGCCGCGGAACTGGCGCGCCTCCTCCACAAGGACCTTCAATTGCGGCCCGCCGAACTCGGCGCCGGAGGCGAGGCGCAGCACGGCCCCGTCGACGCCGGCATCGATGAGGTAATCCTCCAGCGCCCGCTCGTCCTTGAGGTAGATCGCGGTCTTGCCCTTGGCGGCCTTATAGAGCGGCGGCTGGGCGATGTAGACGTAGCCGCGCTCGATCAGCTCCGGCATCTGCCGGAAGAAGAAGGTCAGCAGCAGGGTGCGGATGTGGGAGCCGTCCACGTCCGCATCGGTCATGATGATGATGCGGTGATAGCGCAGCTTGTCCGGGTTGAAGCCCTCGCGGTCGGTTGAGGAGCGGCCGATGCCGGCGCCGAGCGCCGTGATGAGCGTGCCGATCTCGGCCGAGGAGAGCATCCGGTCCGCCCGCACGCGCTCGACGTTCAGGATCTTGCCGCGCAGGGGGAGCACGGCCTGGAAGTGGCGGTCGCGGCCCTGCTTGGCCGAGCCGCCGGCGGAATCGCCCTCCACCAGGAGGATCTCGCATTTCGACGGGTCGCGCTCCTGGCAATCGGCGAGCTTGCCGGGCAGGGAGGCGATGTCGAGCACGCCCTTGCGGGTCACGGTCTCGCGGGCCTTGCGCGCCGCCTCGCGGGCGGAGGCCGCGAGGATGACCTTGCCCATCACGGATTTCGCCTGGGCCGGGTTCTCCTCGAGCCAGTTGGAGAGGCCCTCGTTGAGGACGTTCTCCACGGCCGGGCGGACTTCCGACGAGACCAGCTTGTCCTTGGTCTGGGACGAGAATTTCGGGTCGGGCACCTGCACCGAGATCACGGCGGTGAGGCCCTCGCGGCAATCCTCGCCGGTGAGGGTGATCTTCTCGCGCTTGGTGATGCCGGTGGATTCGGCATAGCCGGTGATCTGCCGGGTCATGGCGGCGCGGAAGCCCGCCATGTGGGTGCCGCCGTCACGCTGCGGGATGTTGTTGGTGAAGGGCAGCACGGTCTCGTTGAACGAGTCGTTCCACCACAACGCCACCTCGACGCGGATGTTGTCGCGCTCGGCCCGCACGAAGACCGGCTTCGTCATGCCCTCGATCGGTTTGCGCGAGCGGTCGAGATAGCGCACGAAAGCCTCGATCCCGCCCTCGTAGAACAGCTCCTCGCGCTTGTGCTCGGCATGGCGCGCGTCGGTGAGGACGATGCGCACGCCGGAATTGAGGAAGGCGAGTTCGCGCAGGCGCTTCTCCAGCGTCGCGTAGTCGAATTCGATCATCGTGAACGTGTCGGTGGAGGGCAGGAACGACACTTCCGTGCCGCGCCGTCCGTTGCCGTCGCCCACGACCACCAGCGGGGAGACCGCGTCGCCGTGGCGGAACTCCATCGCGTGCTCCTTGCCGTTGCGCCAGATGCGCAGGCGGAGCCATTGCGACAGGGCGTTGACCACGGAGACGCCGACGCCGTGCAGGCCGCCGGAGACCTTGTAGGAATTCTGGTCGAACTTACCGCCGGCATGAAGCTGGGTCATGATGACCTCGGCGGCCGAGACCCCCTCCTCCTTGTGGATGTCGGTGGGGATGCCGCGGCCGTTGTCGGACACCGTCACCGAGCCGTCGGCATTGAGGGTGCAGGTGACGACGTCGGCATGGCCCGCCAGCGCCTCGTCGATGGCGTTGTCCACCACCTCGTAGACCATGTGATGCAGGCCCGACCCGTCGTCGGTGTCGCCGATATACATGCCGGGCCGCTTGCGCACGGCATCCAGGCCCTTGAGCACGCGGATCGATTCCGCGCCATAGGCCGTGGCCGCCAGGTTGCGGGAGGTGTCGTCGTCGGTCATGTCGGACATCAAGTTCCCCAGGCAGGCGGGTCTTTGCTTGATTTTCGTGCCCCGGCTCGGTCCCCGGGTACGCCTGCGATTCGTTCAGTGGGCTATATATAAGCGGTGCGTCTTGAAAATGCACCGCATGAGCACGCGCGGTCCCCGTGTCTTCCCGCCCACTCGGAGGCTTGCCGCCAAGCTTGAGATCGCCCCAATCTCACTCTGCGTCGAGGGTCGCGCCGACCCTTTCGAAAACATACCGTGCAGGGTATGAAGAGTGGGCTGGCAGGTCGAGCTTCACCATGAATTCCGGCGCGAGTTCGATGAGCTGCAGGAGGCGGTTCAGGACGAGTTGCTGGCCATGATCGAGCTTCTGAAGGTCGCGGGCCCTGGATCGAGACGGCCCGGGGCGGATACGCTCAATGGTTCGAAGCATGCCAACATGAAAGAGCTTCGCTTCGAGGCGGACGATGGTGTCTGGCGGGTGGCCTTCGCCTTCGATCCTGTTCGAACGGGCATTCTCCTCGTCGCCGATGACAAGTCCGGTGTTTCGGGGAAACGTTTCTATACCGCGTTGATCAAGCGGGCCGATGCCCGTTTCGACCAGCATCTGAAGGCCTTGCGCAAGGATGGGAGCTCCCGGTGACAGATGACCATCCCTCTGTTTCGGCGGACGACATCCTCGCGACGCTCACGCCGGAGCGACAGGCACGGATCAGAGCGCGCGGCGCCGAACTGATCGCCGAGGAGTTCGCGTTGAGGGACCTGCGACGTGCCGAGGAGATCACCCAGGCAACAGTCGCCGAACGGCTAGGGGGCCGCCAGGTCTATGTCTCGCGCCTCGAGAAGCGCGCGGACATGAAGCTATCGACCTTGCGTGCCTATGTGCGGGCGATCGGCGGCGATCTCCAACTCCTGGTGACGTTTCCGGAAGGCCGCGCCGTCCGTCTGAAAGACATCGGCGCGGCCGTTCCTCGTGCCCGCAGAAATCCGGCCCGGAAGACCAAGACCGCCGAATGACATCACCGACCGGTCTTCGGTCTCACTCCTGCAGGAACGGATTGGTCATCCGCTCCTCGCCCAGCGTGCTCGTCGGGCCGTGGCCTGGGATGAAGGCGATGTCGTCGCCCAGCGGCAGGACCTTCTCCTTGATGGCGCGGATGAGCTGGTCGTGGTTGCCTCCCGGCAGGTCGGTCCGGCCCACCGAGCCCTTGAACACCACGTCGCCCACCAGGGCGAAGCGCGCGTCGCGGCTGACGAAGACGACGCTGCCGGGCGAGTGGCCGGGCGCGTGCAGGATGTCGAAGGCGAGATCGCCCACGCTCACCGCGTCGCCCTCGGCGAGCCAGCGGTCGGGCGTCACCGCGCGAGCCCCGTCGATGCCGTAATTCGCCCCCGTCTCGGGAAGGCTGTCGAGGAGGTAGCGGTCGGCCTCGTGCGGGCCCTCGATGGGGACGCCGAGCCGTTCGCGCAGCTCGTCCGCGCCGCCGGCATGGTCGATATGGCCATGGGTGAGCAGGATCTTCTCGATGGTGATACCCTGGTCGCGGATCGCGGCCTCGATCCGGTCGAGGTCGCCGCCGGGATCGACGACGGCGCCGATCTTGGTCTCGTCGGACCAGATCAGGGTGCAGTTCTGCTGGAAGGGCGTCACCGGGATGATGCCGGCGCGGGGCGTACCTGCCATCGGGACCGTCTCTCCGTCGATTGGGCGCGAGGATCGCGCGGGAGCCGCCTGTCTAAGCGGGTTCGCGCCGGCAAGCCAACGCTTCCGCTCCTTCGGGCTTCTGACGCGTCGCGGGTTCCGGCTCGTCGAGCCGTCCGCGGTGCCGCGCGCCGACGATTGCCGCTGCGCCGCCAAAATTCGGCCTCGCCGGCTTCCTAGACGTGGCCTATCTGGACACCGGCACCGTCCAGGACAGGCCCGCCGGCCTGAGACGACGACACGGCCATCCTCACGCCAGCCGGGGCAGTCCCTTGAGCACATGCTGAAAACCGCCTTCGTCGCCGCTCGCGACAGGCAGCGCCTGAGCGAGATCGCCGCCGTCCTGATCGGCTACGGCGTCACCAAGGTGGTGGAGCGCCTCGGCCTCGGCCATCTGGCGCGGTTCGCCAAGCGCCGCCGGCCGCAGGTGGACGTGGCGCGCCTGTCCCAGCCGCAGCGCGTGCGCCGGGCGATCGAGGCCCTGGGGCCGACCTTCATCAAGCTCGGCCAGATCCTGGCGAGCCGGCCGGACCTGCTGACGCCGGAATGGACCGAGGAACTGGAGAAGCTCCACAGCCAGGTCCGGCCCATCGCCTGGGACAAGATCCGCCCGCAGCTGGAGGCCGATCTCGGCGCGCCGCCCTCCGAAATCTTCGCCGAGTTCGACACCGTTCCCCTGGCCGCGGCCTCCATCGCCCAGGTCTACCGGGCGCGGCTGATGTCCGGCGAGGAGGTGGTGGTGAAGGTCCTTCGTCCGGGCCTGCGCAAGATCATCGAGGCGGATCTGCGCCTCCTGGCGCATGCGACCCGGATCGTGGTTCAGGAATGGCCGGAATTCGGGCGCTACCAGCCCCACGAGCAGATGCGCCATCTCGCCAGCGGCCTCTACGGCGAGCTCGACCTCATCAACGAGGCGCGCAACTGCGAGACCATCGCGGCGATCTTCGCCGACCGGGACGACATCGTCATCCCCAAGATCCACTGGGAGTTCACCTCCGAGCGCGTCCTCGTCCAGGAATTCATCCACGGCATCCCGCCCAACGACCATGCCCGCCTGGACGCGGCCGGGGTCGACAAGGTCAAGGTCGCCCAGAAGGGCACCGACGCCTTCCTCAACATGGCGCTGATCGAGGGCGTGTTCCACGCCGACCCGCATCCCGGCAACATGCTGGTGATGCCGGGCAACCGCATCGGCTTCATCGATTTCGGCATCATCGGCCGCCTGTCCGAGCGCCGCCGCACGCAGCTCCTGATGCTCATCGGTGCGATGCTGAAGGAGGATTCCGACGGGCTGATGGCCGTGCTGCTGGACTGGACCGGATCGAGCAACCCCGACCTCACCAAGCTCGAATCCTCGTCGCAGGCCTTCATCAACCGCCATGCCGGCTCGGTGCTGAACTTCGGCGACCTGCTCACCGACTTCATGACCATGGCCCGCGAGAACGACCTCGCCATGCCCACCGATCTGGCCATCCTGTTCAAGGGGCTGGTGACGGCGGACGGGGTGATGCGCCATCTCGACCCGAAATTCGACCTCTTCACCGCCGCCGGACCCACGGTGAAGAGCAAGCTCGCCTCGCAATTCTCGATCAAGGGCATCACCCGCAAGGTCGAGGCGGTGGGCGCCGGATTGTTCGGCGCGGCCTCCGAACTGCCGACCCTGATCCATCTCATGCTGGTGCGCCTGAAGCAGGGCCGCGTCACCGTCGAGATCGAGCTGAAAGGCATCGAAAAGCTCACCCGCGGCATCGAGCGCGCCGCCGCCCGCATCGCCGTGGCGCTCATCGTCGCCGCCTTCGCGACGCAGCTCGCCCCCCGCTTCATGGACCTCGGCACCCCGGCCTTCGTGACGGTGGGCGCGATGGTCTGCGTGATTGGAATCGGGTGGCTCGTGCTGCTGGGGCGGAACAAGTAGGCGGAGCCTCGGCTCCGCTCTACGGCGCCGGAACGGTCTGGGGTTCGCAGGAGTGGACGGCGGAGTAGTCCATCGTCGCGCGAGCTTTGGACAGATCGTGCGCGTTCTGAAGGTTGAGCCAGAACTGGGGCGATGTGCCGAAGCGGACACCGAGCCGGATCGCCGTGTCGGCACTCACGCCACGCCGCTCGCGGATGATCTCGGACAGGCGGTTGGGGGGAACACCGATCTCGGCCGCGACCTGCCGGGCGGAAAGCCCGAGTGGGCCGAGGTAGTCTTCGGCCAGGACTTCACCCGGATGTGTGCGAATGCGAGACAAATCCGATCTCCTACGATTTTGCCTTTGCACGGAGGGGCGGCGCCTTAGGCTCGACGGATTTCACCCCGGAACACGGACCTTCCCGGTGGGGTTCCAAAGGCACGGGACGTCAAGCATCTCCTTAAATCAGCCGCGTTGTATGGCCCATCTCGGCTGCAGGATGACGCGCTTCCCTCCCCCTTGTGGGGAGGGATCGAGGGTGGGGTTGGCTCCGGACAGGTCTCACCATATTCGGCACCACCCCCACCTCCAACTCCTCCCCACAAGGGGGAGGAGAGTGCCTCGACCGACCCTGCTTGATTGAAACTCCGGTGCCCGCTCCTCGATGAACATCATCCTGATCAAGCTGTTCGCGACGGCGCTGACGCTCAGTCAGGTCACGACGCGGCCGGATGCCGTGAAGACGCAGTTCGATCCGGTGGCGGACAAGGCCCAGGTGGTGCAGATCCTGCGCGACGGCTGCGCCCATATGCGGAAAGCCTTCGACATCGAGGACATCAACCTCGACGAGCTGATCTCCACCGCCATGGAGGACCCCTCGGCCATCGCCGGTGCCTCCGCGCCCAAGCTCCTGCACGGGCTCGATATCGGCGAGCTCAACACGAGCTACCGCCAGTTCTGCAAGGGCGAGAACCCGGCGAACTCGCCCTTCGACGCGGCCGAGGTCATCGCCTTCTACAACAAGGCCGTGTCCGACCTGCCCTCCGCCCAGGACCTCAAGGACCGCAAGCTGCCCGGCGCCAGCCTGATCCTCGACGGGGCGGGCAAGCGCTACGCCGAGGCGTTCGAGGCCAACGGGCGCCGCCTCAGCGTGCCGATCTCCGACGTGCCGGTGATGGTGCAAAAGGCGTTCGTGGCGGCCGAGGACAAGCGCTTCGAGACCCACAAGGGCATCGACGAGCGTGGCGTCATCCGGGCCTTCATCGGCAACCTCGCCTCGCCGGGGCGGCCGGCCGGCGGCTCCACCATCACCCAGCAGGTGGTCAAGAACCTGTCGGTGGGCGACGACGTCACCTACGAGCGCAAGATCCGCGAGATGATCGTGGCCTCGCGCCTGGAGCGGATCCTCGGCAAACCGCAGATCCTCGAACTCTACCTCAACGGGATCTATCTCGGCCGCGGCTCCTACGGGATCGAGATGGCCGCGCGGAGCTATTTCGGGAAATCGGTGGGGCAGCTCACCGTGCCGGAGGCGGCGCTGCTGGGAGGCATGCCCAAGGGGCCGAACTTCTACAACCCGGACAAGTATCCCGACCGCGCCAAGGAGCGGCGCGCCTATGTGCTGGCGCGGATGAAGGACGAGGGCGTCATCACCGAGGCGCAGCTGACCGAGGCGGCCAACGCGCCCCTCGGGTTGAAGCCGATCGAGACCACGCGGCGGGATTCGGGGTTCTACTTCGTCGATCACCTCACCCGCGAGGCGCGCACCTTCGCGGGCATCGACTCGCTCACCTCCGCCTCCCACGTGGTCCGCTCCACCATCAATGCCGGCCTTCAGACCGCCGTGGAATCCGCCCTGCAGGACGGGCTCGCCAATTACGAGCGCGCCACCGGGCGCCAGCGCTACGAGGGGCCGGAATTCAACCTCGCCGACAGCATCGCCAAGCTCGGCGGGGCGACGCCCGCCGTGGAGGGATCGGTCCAGTCGGTGCCGCTCGTCGTCGGCGGCGAGGCGAAACCCAGATCGGCCACGGACAAGCCTGCGGCGGCCGCCGGGCCGAAGCCGGTGCCGCAGAAACCCGTCTGGCAGCGCGCCCTGGAGAGTGCGCGGCCCGTGCTCTACGACGTGCATTGGCCGCTGGCCGTGGTGCTCGAATCCGGGCGCGGACCGGTGAAGGCGGGGCTCGCCGACGGGCGCATCGTCAGCCTCGATCCCGGCATCGCCAAGGGCCGTCTGCAGACCTACGACGTGGTGCGGGTGAAGTTGCGCGACCCGAAGGCCAAGGCTCTCCGCGCGGATCTGCGCGTGCGTCCCTCGGTCCAGGGCGCGGCCCTGGTGCTGGAGAACCGCACCGGGCGCATCCTGGCCATGGACGGGGGCTTCTCCTACCCGTTGAGCCAGCTCAACCGGGTGACGCAGACCGTGCGCCAGCCCGGCTCGACCCTGAAGCCGCTGACCTATCTCGCCGCGCTGAATGCCGGCCTGCAGCCCAACACCCTGGTGATGGATGCCGGCGTGACCCTGCCGCCCATCGGCGGCGTCGGCCAGTCCTGGAGCCCGAAGAACTACGATGGCGGCGGGTCGGGTGCGACGACCCTCCGGCGCGGGCTCGAATTCTCGAAGAACCTCGTCACCGCGCGCCTGCTCCAGGGCGGCATCGCCGACACCGCGCCGGCGAGCCTCACCCGCATCTGCGACCTCGCGCTCGAAGCGCAGCTCTACGCCGAATGCGAGCGCTACTATCCCTTCGTCCTCGGCTCGCAGCCGGTCCGCATGGTCGATCTCGCCGCCTTCTATGCCGCCGTGGCCAACGAGGGCGCGCGGCCGGCGCCCTACGCCCTGGAGGCGGTGGAGCGCGACGGCACGGTTCTGTACAAGCGCGAGCCGAAGGAGCCGGTGCGGATCGGCTCGGCCGACAGGGTGGCCTTCTATCAGCTGAAGACCATGCTGCAGGGCGTCACCAACCACGGCACGGCGGCGGCCCTCGCCCGCTTCTCGGGTTCCATCGCCGGCAAGACCGGCACGTCCGAGAACGAGAACGACGCGTGGTTCGCCGGCTTCACCAACGAGATCACCATCGTGGTGTGGGTCGGCTACGACAATGCCGACGGCACCCGCCGGACCCTGGGACGCGGCCAGACCGGCGGGCATCTCGCGGTGCCGATCGCCGGCACGATCCTCCAGGCCGCCTGGGCCAACGGCGTGGCGCGCACCCCCCTCGCCCCGCCCTCCCCGGAGGCGAAACGCCTGCTCGCCGACCTGCCCATCGACCCTCGCAGCGGCGCGCGCGTCTCCGGCGGCGGCTTCATCGAGCATTTCCGGCTGAGCGACGGCCGCGTGGCCGACACGCAGTACCGATTGCTGCCGCGCGAGGTGCAGACCGCCATGCGGCCGGATTCCGAGGACGGCGACACCAGCGGCCTCGACGACGGCGCCGACGTGGTGGGCGACCTGTACGGCAACCTCACCACCCGGCGCGAGCCCGAGCCGGATCTCTTCGACCCCTTCGGCGAGCGGCCGGCCCAGCCGCGCGGCCGCCGTGCTCAGGGCGAGGGCTACGAAGGGTCGCGGAGCCCGTCATGGCCGGGCACCCAGCGCTCGCCCTTCGGCGAGGACGAGCCGCCCCGCGCCCGGCGCCGCGATCCCGACTACCTGTTCGGCGACGACCCGCGCTACTGAGGCGCGGATCCCCTCCCCTCATCAGCAAACCGAGGCCCCGACGTGAAGACGCAGCTTCCGGCGACACGTGTGCTTGCCCAGATCATCGCCTTCCTGCCCGTGCTGGCGCTCGGTGTTCCCGCCTCCGCGCAGGAGGGAATGAAGGTTCAGGTTCCCGCCGACCGGATCAAGGAGGTTCCCGCCATCGAGCCGTCGGGCCTTTCCGCCCTCAAGCCCGGCACGATCCTGTTCACCGACCACCGGGACAATCCGGCCAACCCCGAGAGCGGCCTGACGCCCTATCTCGAATGGCGAAAGCTGCGCCCGGCCGAGCAGGCGGCCCTGGCGCCCTACCCCGCCTATGCCGAGCCCGACTATACCGTGACGCTCAACGGCGTCTCGAAGCAGCGGCACGAGACCCTGAAGGTCTATGTGGCGCAGGGGCGGTTCGTGGTGGCCAAGCCCGCCGAATCCCTCGACCTCTCGGCTTTTGCCAATCTCGGCTTCGTCTCCAAGATGGACCCTGTCATCAAGCACAAGACCCTGAGCCCCGCCGAGGTGACGCCCACCAAGGATCCGGCCGCCGCCTTCGCCCGGCGCCCGGACCGGGCCTGGTGCGAGGGTGCCGCCGCCTGCATCGAATCCCGCTACGACCTCGAGGGCAAGCTGCCGCTGGGCGTGAAGCTCGCCAACAAGCTGGAGGACGGCGCCTCGAAGAAGGTGGCCGAGTTCGTCTCGTTCCAGAGCGAGTTGCGGACCCTGCCGGCGGCCGAGGCGGCCTCGCTCGCGGCGCTCACGCGGGTCGACACGCCGGTGGCCGGCGGCCTCGAACAGACGATCTTCTGGGTCAACCAGATCCTGCGCTTCGGCAAGTTCCTCGCCGTGTTCCAGCCGATGCCGAACGATCCCGGCAAGACGGTGGTGACGACCTACATGGCGCTGGCGATCAAGGCCGATGTTCTCGACCGCAAGCAGGAATACGCCCGCGTGCCGGTGTTGAAGAACCTGCTTCCCGCCCAGGTGCTCATGGGCAATTCGTCCTTCAACACCGGCACGTCGATCAGTGCCGGCCTGCCCACTTACGCCCGCAACCGCATGATCGCCTTCGCGGACGCCCTGGCGAAGAACTGAAGCAGGAGCCTCAGTTGCCGCGGCTGACGATGGAGGGCATCGACGGGGCGGTGTAGGCCCGGTTCACGTCGCGGCGGGTCTGGGTGCCGTTGGTGTCGTTGGAACGGCGGTAATTCTCGGTGCTGAAGCTGTCCGAGAAGCCGCTGCGGTCGGCGCTGTTGCAGGCCCCGAGGGCACAGAACAGGCCGGCGGCGACGAGGAAGGCGGTGGGACGCATCGGAGGTTCCTGGGGTACTGATCCTGCTGGATCGATCGCCCCTGTCGTGGTGCCGGGGAGGTCGCCGCGTCAAGCACAAGGATAACGAAACGTCACGGCTTACCGGCAGAGTGATGTTCCCGCGCCACGAAAACGCTCACTACGCTTGACGACATTCGGGCATCGGAGGCGCAATCCTGCGGAATCGCCGCCCCTGGATCTGGTGCTCCGGCCCACCTTGGGCGACACATTGTCCGACATGAGCAACGTAGTCCCCTTCTCCCGCCCCCGCGCCGTTCCGGCGCCACAGATCAGCGACGTGGTTGCAGTCGCAGACGATCTGTTCGCCGCCCTGGAGCTGCTTCAGGGCGTCACCCATCGTGCCGCAGCCATGGGCCGTCCCCGCAGGGAGATGGAGCTCACCGTCCGCAACCTGCGCGAGGCCGTCAGCGCCGTGGAGCGTGCGCTCGACTGCATCGGCGAAGGCGACGAGGCCGGCCAGGGCTGAGCCGACACCGCGCAGGAGCGTGACGCGCTCGGGTGCCTCCTCGACCTGACGGGCGGGGCTACGGCATTCACATCGTTCGCGGGATGCGCCTCCCTGCCCTCCTCCCCGGCGGATCTCGGGCCTGCCCGAGATCCGTCGAGCTTGTGGGGAGGAGTTGGAGGTGGGGGTGGTTGGATGACCCTCGGGTGCGGAGGCAAGCGGAGCCACCCCCACTCCTGACCTCTCCCCACAAGGGGGAGAGGGACGCGCTCTGCCTGCAAATGCAGATGTAGGAATGCCGTAGCGCGCGCCGAATTCCGCCGGGACGGTATATTTCTCTTCGCCTTCGTCCACTTGTGGACAGACGCTCCATTGATGATACGCTATGGCGCGAGACAGAAGGTGAACACCGCGTGTCCCATGCTCTCGACGACTGAGTCCTTCTTCGAAGGCAATCTCCTGCTGAAGGCTCTGTCCCCGGAGGATCGGGGACTGCTCGCGCCTCATTTCGAGCGTGCCGACGTTCGGCGTGGCGAGACCCTGTTCACCGTCGGAGCCAAAGTCTCGTTCATCTCGTTTCCCTGCGAGCAGACGGTCATCAACCTCATCGTCTCGATGCGCGACGGGCGGAGCGCGGAAACCGCCACGATCGGGCGGGAGGGCGCCGTGGGCGGCGTCGTCAGCCACGGCAGCCTCCCGGCCTTCAGCACGGCCCTGGTGCAGATCGGCGGGCCGGTCCTGAGGCTCGATGCCGCCAAGCTGCAGGACGCCAAGCTCCGCTCGACCACCCTGCGCAACCTCTTCACCCGCTACGCGGACTGCCTGCTGGGACAGGTGCTGCAATCCGTGGCCTGCAACGCCCTCCACCCGATCGAGGAGCGCTGCCTGCGCTGGCTGCTGACGCTGCAGGACAGGATCGGCACGGAGACGCTGCCCGTCACCCACGAACTCCTGGCCAACATGCTGGGCGTCCAGCGGACCTATCTCACCCGGATCCTGCGGACCCTGCAGATCCAGGGGCTGATCGAGGTCGGGCGCGGCCGCATCACCATCCTCGACCGCGCCAGGATCCAGGAGGCGGCCTGCGAGTGCCACGGCGCCGTGGTGAGCCATTTCGAGACCGTGCTGGGGGCCGTCTACGATGCCGAGGGGCGGATGCTCTCCGTCGATCCTCCGACGCAGCCGGGCCAGGACGATTCCGTCCGTGCGGCGGAATCCGTCTGATTCCGGGATGGTCGAGCACCGCGGGAGTGGACGAGGCGTGCCGCTCCGGTGGAGACTTGCCGGGCTCAGTCTCCGATCTCATATCCGTGACGGAAAGCGTGGGGGCAACTTGCGAAATCTGACGGCGAGACTTGTTCGCCGCAAGATCTGACCGCATCTGATGGAACGGCGACCGCCCGTGTCTGACCCGAATACGATGACCATTGCGAAAGTCCCGTCACCCCGCCGGGGGAGCCGTCGCGATCCTTCATCGCCGGTGCCGGCCATGGCCGTCGGCGACAGGCGGGACGGCGTCGGTGCGACTGCCGACGGCGACAAGCCGTGCCGTGAGCGGAACTCCATCGACGAGCGCTACCGGCTGGTCGCCAAGGCGACCAACGACGTCGTCTGGGACTGGGATCTGGAGCACGACGCCATCGTGTGGAACGAGGCGCTCGAGACGTCCTATGGCTGGCCGCCCGGCCATGTCGGCCCGGGCTCCGCCTGGTGGCTCGGCAACATCCATCCCGACGACAGGGGCGCGGTCTCCGCCGGCCTGAACGCCGTCTTCGAAGGGCGCTCGGACCTGTGGAGCCATCAATACCGCTTCCTGAAGGGCGGCGGTGGCTACGCGGACGTGCTGGATCGCGCGTATCTCGTCCGTGACGCGTCGGGCATCCCGCTGCGGATGGTCGGTGCGATGCTCGACATCACCGTGCGAACCCAGTTGGAGGCACAGTTCCGCGCGGTGTTCGAGGGCGCGAATATCGGGATCGTCCAGTTCGATCCCCGCAGCGTCCTGGCGCTCCGGGTCAACGCCAAGCTCTGCGAGATCTGGGGCGCGCCGGAATCCGAGATCGTCGGGTGCTCCCTCGCCCAATGGACGCCCGCGGAGGATGCGGGCGAGCGCGAGGCCCTGCACCGGCGCCTGGCCACCGGCGAGACCCTGCAGGACCGCTTCGAGAAGCGCTATCGCCGGCGGGACGGGCGGCTGATCTGGGCGCGGGTCAACCTGGTCTCGCAGACCCTCGGCGACGAAGTCCACGCCATGGCGATGATCGAGGACATCACCGAGGAGAAACGCGCGGATGCACGCCGTGACGCGCTCCTGAGCCTCGGCGACCGCCTGCGCGAGCTGCGCTCGAACGCCGAAGTCGTGGCGATGACGGCGGAGATCCTGGGCCGGACCCTGGCCACGACGCGGGCCGGCTACGGCATGGTCGACCTGCCGGCCGGACTGGTGACGGTGGCGCATTCGTGGTCGTCCGACGGACAGGTCTTTCCGAGCCAGACCCTGCCGCTGGACGAGTATCCCGCCAGCATCGCCAGCCTGCGGCGCGGAGAGGTGCTCGCGGTGCCCGACCTCGCCTCCGCCTCCGATCTCGACACGGATGCGGCCCTCTACATCGCCCAGGGCGTCCGGGCGGTGATCTCCGTCCCCCTGCTCCGGCGCGGCCGCCTCGTCGGCGTGCTCTACGCGACGGAGGCGTCGCCGCGCGTCTGGACCCAGAACGAGATCGATTTCGTCCGTGACGTGGCGGAGCGGGCCTGGAGCGGGCTGACCCGGATCGAGGCGGACGAGCAGCAGCGCATCCTCAACCGCGAACTCAGCCATCGCATGAAGAACACCCTGGCGATGGTTCAGGCGATCGCCTCGCAGAGCCTGCGCAACGTCACCGACATCGAGGCCGCCAAGCATGCGCTCGCCGCGCGCCTGATCGCCCTGGGCAAGGCCCACGACATCCTGCTGACCGGACAGCGGGAGAGCGCGGAGATGGAGGCGGTGCTGACGAGCGCCCTGTCGCTGCACGACGACCAGCAGCCCGGCCGGTTCCACCTGTCGGGTCCCGACCTCGTCATCGGCTCGAAGGCGGCGTTGTCCCTCGCCCTGATGATGCACGAACTCGCCACCAATGCCGCCAAGTACGGTGCCCTCTCCCGGCCTGACGGCCGCGTCACCGTGGCGTGGAGCGTGGTCGCGGCGGACGAGGACGACACGATCCACCTCACCTGGTCCGAGCGCGGCGGCCCGCTCGTGCAGCCCCCGACCCGGAAGGGCTTCGGCTCGCGCCTCATCGAGCGCGGCCTCGCCGGCGCGGTGGGCGGCGAGGTCTCCCTCGCCTACGAACCGGACGGCCTGGTGTGCCGGGTCATGGCGCCCCTCTCGGGGTTCCAGGGAAGCCATTAGCGGCAAACGACGTCCCGCTCGGGCAGTGCCAGCCGTCGTGAAAGCTTCGCCACGACCCGAAGCGGGCCGGACTTCGGCGACGATATTGTAGCTGTACGCTTTTTGTTCTAGCTGGGTGGCGGATATGCGTGGCGTGCGTCTTGCCCGCCCGGACCGTGCGCCCGACATGGCGAGCGGTGGCGGGACCCTCGTCGTCAACCTCGCCGCATGACGTCTCGGAGACGATCTCCGCCGGGCGTCAACGCCGACTGCCCGTTCCTGCAAGCCCTGCCGCCGAAGAGACCCAATGGCCAAAGCAAAAGCCGCCGCCAAGAATTCACGGGGCCCGAAACCGCAGGGTCTGAAGACCCCGGCCGCGCAGGCGCAGGAAGAGAGCGTCGAGGCGCGGATCGAGAAGCTGTTCGAGGGAAGCCCCGACCGTCGCGTCATCGCCGTGCGCGGCGCGCGCGAGCACAACCTCAAGAACATCGATCTCACGATCCCGCGCGACAAGCTCGTGGTCTTCACCGGCCTGTCGGGCTCGGGCAAGTCGTCGCTCGCCTTCGATACGATCTATGCCGAAGGTCAGCGCCGCTACGTCGAATCGCTCTCGGCCTATGCCCGACAGTTCCTCGAGATGATGTCGAAACCCGATGTCGATCAGATCGACGGGCTCTCGCCGGCCATCTCCATCGAGCAGAAGACGACGTCGAAGAACCCGCGCTCCACCGTGGGGACCGTCACCGAGATCTACGATTACATGCGCCTCCTCTGGGCGCGTGTCGGCATCCCCTACTCGCCCGCCACCGGCCTGCCGATCGAGAGCCAGACCGTGAGCCAGATGGTCGACCGGGTGCTGGCCCTGCCCGAGAAGAGCCGGCTCTATCTCCTCGCTCCCGTCGTCCGGGGTCGCAAGGGCGAGTACCGCAAGGAGATCGCCGAGTTCCAGAAGAAGGGCTTCCAGCGTCTTCGCATCGACGGCGAATACTACCCGATCGACGATGCGCCCAAGCTCGACAAGAAGCTCAAGCACGACATCGACGTGGTGGTGGACCGGCTCGTGGTTCGCGCCGACATCGCGGCGCGGCTGGCCGATTCCTTCGAGACCGCCCTGGAACTGGCCGACGGCATCGCGCTGATCGAATTCGCCGATCCGGCCGAGGGCGAGACCATCACCTTCTCGTCGCGCTTCGCCTGCCCGGTCTCCGGCTTCACCATCGCCGAGATCGAGCCGCGCTTGTTCTCGTTCAACAACCCGTTCGGCGCCTGCCCGACCTGCGGCGGCATCGGTCACGAGATGCGGATCGACCCCGAACTGGTGATCTCCGACGCCAAGCTCAGCCTCAAGCGCGGTGCCGTCGGCCCATGGGCGAAATCCACCTCGCCCTATTACGGCCAGACCCTCGACGCCCTGGCCAAACATTACGGCTTCAAGACCAGCGTGCCCTGGTCGGACCTTCCCGACACCGCGCACAAGGTGATCCTCTACGGCTCCGGCCGCGAGTCGATCCGCTTTGCCTACAATGACGGCATGCGTGCCTACGAGGTGAACAAGCCGTTCGAGGGCGTCATCCCGAACCTGGAGCGGCGCTACAAGGAGACCGAGAGCGACGCGTCCCGCGACGACATCGCCCGTTTCATGAGCGAGACGCCCTGCGCCTCCTGCGGCGGCAAGCGCCTCAAGATCGAGGCCCTGGCGGTGAAGGTCGCCATGCAGGACATCGGCGACGTCACCGCGCTCTCCGTGCGCGAGGCGCATCGCTGGTTCTCCGAACTGTCGGAGAAGCTGACGCCGAAGCAGAACGAGATCGCCTTCCGCATCCTCAAGGAAATCCGCGACCGGCTCACCTTCCTCGTCGATGTCGGCCTCGACTATCTCACTCTCGCGCGCGGTTCGGGCTCGCTCTCCGGCGGCGAGAGCCAGCGTATCCGCCTCGCCTCGCAGATCGGCTCCGGTCTGACGGGGGTGCTCTACGTCCTCGACGAGCCCTCCATCGGCCTGCACCAGCGCGACAACGAGCGCCTGCTCGGCACGTTGAAGCGCCTGCGCGACCTCGGCAATTCGGTGATCGTGGTCGAGCACGACGAGGACGCGATCCTCCAGGCCGATTACGTGGTCGATGTTGGCCCCGGTGCCGGCATCCATGGCGGCCGGATCATCGCCCAGGGCACGCCGGAGGAGGTGCTGAAGAGCCCCGACTCCCTCACGGCGAAATACCTCACCGGCGAGATGAGCGTGCGGGTGCCCACCGCCCGGCGGAAGGGACGGAAGGGCAAGCTCACCCTCGTCGGCGCGCGGGGCAACAACCTGAAGGACGTGAGCGTCGAGATCCCTCTCGGAACCTTCACCTGCGTCTCGGGTGTCTCGGGCGGCGGCAAGTCCACCCTCATCATCGACACGCTCTACAAGGCGGTGGCCAAATCCCTCAACGGCGCCATGGAGCACCCGGCCCCGTTCGAGCGCCTCGACGGGCTCGAGAATCTCGACAAGGTCATCGACATCGACCAGTCGCCCATCGGGCGCACGCCTCGCTCCAACCCGGCGACCTATACCGGGGCCTTCACGCCGATCCGCGACTGGTTCGCCGGCCTGCCGGAGGCGAAGGCGCGGGGCTACCAGGCCGGCCGCTTCTCCTTCAACGTGAAGGGCGGGCGCTGCGAGGCCTGTTCGGGTGACGGCGTCATCAAGATCGAGATGCACTTCCTGCCGGACGTCTACGTCACCTGCGACGTGTGCAAGGGCCGCCGCTACGACCGCGAGACCCTGGAGGTGAAGTACCGCAACCATTCCATCGCCGACGTGCTCGACATGACCGTCGAGGAGGCGGCCGACCTGTTCAAGGCGGTGCCGACGATCCGCGAGAAGATGGAGACCCTGGCGCGGGTCGGGCTCGGCTACGTCAAGGTCGGCCAGCAGGCCACCACCCTGTCGGGCGGCGAGGCGCAGCGGGTGAAGCTGTCCAAGGAGCTCTCCAAGCGCGCCACCGGCCGCACGCTCTACATCCTCGACGAGCCGACCACCGGCCTTCACTTCCATGACGTCGCCAAGCTCATGGAGGTGCTCCACGAACTCGTGGACCAAGGCAACACCGTCGTGGTGATCGAGCACAACCTCGAGGTCATCAAGACCGCCGACTGGGTCATCGACATGGGACCCGAGGGCGGAGATGGCGGCGGCGTCGTGGTGGCCGAGGGGACGCCGGAGCAGATCGCCAAGTCGAAGGCGAGCCATACCGGCCGGTTCCTGCGCGACGTGCTGGCCCGCCGCCCCCTCGCCGAGGTCACCGCTAAGGGTCGGGACGCGGCGGAATAGGCGTTCCGCCCGGCCCAAGGCCAAGCTCGATTCGACGGCACCTGGGAACGATGGCCCTGCTGCGGTGCACAGGCACCGGGCATGCGGGGATCGTGGTCCGCTGGCGATGCGCAAACTCCCGTCGTCGATTGCGCAATCGTCCTGCCGCATGGATCGGTCGCAACGGTTTGACTGATCAGCGTTATTTTGCAGACGCGTTGCTCAATGCGACGCCATGCCCGGCGGAATTCTGCTGAGAAAGTTAACAAAACCTTGCGCTGCACCGCGTCGAAATTGCGGCTTTTCCGCAACGGTTCGTTTGGAACTGCCTCGATCCGAAGCATTGGACTGTCAATCCGATCCGACCTGTAGAATAGTTCTCAGCGTTGAGACACGAATTCGGGCCGCAAGGGGGGCCCTACGCACTGGATGTCAGCAAGCCGCAACAATGCGGCACTCGGCACGATGGTTCGTAGGTCTGCGCGGCGAATGCCTGAAATCCTTGGGAAGGACGAGACAATGACGAAGAACTGGCTGGCCACCGGCGCACTGGCGCTGACCATGGGCATGAGCGCCACGGCTTCCTACGCACAGACCACCACGATCCCCGGCGAGCAGGTCGGCCTCGCCACCGGCGCGCCGCTGCCCGAGGGCATCTACGCCCTGAACACCTTCGTCTACCAGTCGCGTGACAACTCGGCTCTGGACGTCGGGATCAACATTCCCGTGCTGGTCTGGTCGACCCCGCTGGTTCCGCTCGGCGGCCGTATCGAGCTCCTCGTGGCTCCCCCGACCGTGTTCACCTTCGGCAAGAGCGGCGCGAACGGCCTGCGTGACACCTCGATCAACGTCGGTACCTTCGTCGGCGGCATCTGGGCCTTCGACCTCGGCAACAACTTCGGCGTCAGCTTGCTCGGCGGTGTCTACCTGAACGAGCTGAACGGTGACCGTGGTGTCCTGCGCACGAATGCCGGCGCTCTCGCCAACACTGCCGTGCTGCCCCAGCTTTCGTCGAACACCTACCGCGTCGGCGTTGCCGCCAGCTACACCGGCGATGGCTACAATCTGACCGCAAACCTCACCGCCAACATCTACGATTCGCCGTCCTCCTTCGGCAGCGGCCGTGACTTCGGCACGGTCTACTCTCTCTCCGACTCCCTCAACCTCGACCTGACCGCGACCAAGAAGTTCGGCAAGTTCGAGATCGGCGCCATCGCCTACGGCACCGTCAACTTCGACACCGGCGCCAAGGCTGGCGGCATCATCAACGCCGCCCTCAACGATCGTGGCCGGTTCCTGATGGGTGGCCTCGTCGGCTACGACTTCGGCTTCGCCACCGCGCAGGTCTACGTCGCCCGCACCGTCGCGACCACCAGCTTCGACAGCACCGAGATCTCGGGCCGCCTGATCGTTCCGCTGTACTCGCCGACCCCGGTCGCCGCTGCTCCGGCCCCGATCATCCGCAAGTACTGATCTCGAACTCGGCGGCGAGCGTTGACCTCGCCGTTGCTCAGATCACGAAAGCCCGTCCGACCTTCAGGTCGGGCGGGCTTTTGCTTTGGAGGAGGCGCTCGCGTCCCGCCGTATCTCACACGAACACGACTTTCTGCAGCGTTCCCGAAACTTTCCTCTTCCGGGCTCCGTAACGAGCGATGACCCCCGCGAAGGGGATAGCTCGAGAGGAACGCCCCATGACCAACACCCGTCGCCCCGTGGCCTCCACGTTCGCCGCCGTCGCCCTCGCCTTCAGCATGGGCGCCGCTTTCCCGGTGGCCGCGCTCGCCAAGAACCCGACCGTCGGCGGCGCTCCGATGTATGCGTCCAAGAACATCGTCGAGAACGCGGTCAACTCGAAGGATCACACCACCCTCGTCGCCGCCGTGAAGGCCGCCGGCCTCGTCGACACCCTCGCCGGCCCCGGCCCCTTCACCGTCTTCGCGCCCACCAACGCGGCCTTCGCCAAGCTGCCGGCCGGCACCGTGGAGACCCTGGTGAAGCCCGAGAACAAGGCGACGCTGACCGCGATCCTCACCTATCACGTCGTCCCCGGCACCCTGACCGCCAAGGACCTCATGAAGATCGCCAAGGATGGCGGCGGTGAAGGCCAGATCAAGACCGTGCAGGGCACCCCGCTCGTGGTCCAGACCAAGGGCAAGGCCGTGTACCTCACCGATACCAAGGGCAACACCGCCAAGGTGACCATCGCCAACGTGATGCAGTCGAACGGCGTCATTCACGTCATCAACGGCGTTCTGCAGCCGTAAGACGTCTTTCTGGATCCGAAACTCATCCCCCGGCTCCCTTGGAGCCGGGTTTTTTTATGGGCTTTCGTAAGACCCCCGCGGTCGCGGATCGACGATCGCCCTTCCACTACTCCACCGGGAGGTCTCCCCCCTATCAGTCCGCGCGGCTGAGCTTGCGTGCGCTGGCGAAGCGGTTGAGGAAGCGCGGCTCCTTCTCCGGCGCCACGCGGATGGCGAGGTGGATCGTGCCCGCCTCTTCGGCGCGGCGGTCGAGAACCTCGGCATTCTCGTAGAGCCAGTTGAGCGCCGCACCGTCTTCGGGCGCGAGGGTGACGGCGAAGGTGGAGCGGCGCTTGGCGATCCGCGCCTCGATTCGGCCCGACAGGGCCGCCAGGCCCTCGCCCGTGAGGGCGGAGACCAGGATCGGCACGTCACTGTCCCGGTCGTTGCGCCCCTGGGCACTCAGGTTGAGGAGGCGCGTGCGCTCCGAATCGTCGAGCAGGTCGGCCTTGTTCCAGACCTCGATGATTCGCTCGGCCGTGGTTTCGATCCCGAGTTCGCGCAGCACGTCGCCGACATCCTCCGCCTGCGCCTCCGAATCGACGTGGCTCACGTCGCGGACATGGAGCAGGATATCGGCCTCGATCACGTCCTCCAGCGTGGCGCGGAAGGCGGCGATGAGGGCCGTGGGCAGTTCCGAGATGAAGCCCACCGTGTCCGAGAGGATCACCGTCTCCCCATGCGGCAGCTTCGTCGCGCGCGCGGTCGGGTCGAGGGTCGCGAACAGCATGTCCTTGGCCATCACCTCGGCCTTGGTCAGGGCGTTGAACAGCGTCGACTTGCCGGCATTGGTATAGCCGACGAGGGCGACGATCGGGTACGGCACCCGCGCCCGGCTCTCCCGGTGCAGGCCGCGCGTGCGGGTGACGCTGTCGAGCTCGCGCTCGATCTTCGTCATCCGCTCTTGGATCATCCGGCGATCGGCTTCGATCTGTGTCTCGCCGGGGCCGCCGAGGAAGCCGAAGCCGCCGCGCTGACGCTCGAGGTGGGTCCAGGACCGCACGAGGCGGCTGCGCTGATAGGCGAGATGGGCGTGCTCGACCTGCAGCGTGCCCTCGCGGGTGGAGGCGCGCCGGCCGAAGATCTCCAGGATGAGGCCGGTGCGGTCGATGACCTTGCAGCCGAACGCCTTCTCCAAATTGCGCTGCTGCACCGGCGACAGGGCGCAATCCATGACGACGAGGCCGATCTCCTCGGCCTTGATCCGGCCGGCGAGCTCTTCGACCCGGCCCTTGCCCAGATAGGTGGAGGGGCGGATGCGCGAGACCGGCGCGATGATCGCCTCGGTGACGTCCAGCTCGATGGCCACGGCGAGACCCGCCGCCTCGTCGATCCGCGCCTCGCTCGAGCGCGAGACGTCGGCCGGTCCGCCGCCTGTCCGGGGAGCGGCGGACCGGGTGAGATAGGGGCCGATCACCAGCGTATGGGTCGCGGCCGCGATCTCACCTTCGGGAGCGGCCATCGCCTGGAGCCGGGCTTCGCCCGGCGTTGTCATTTGCGTCATGAAATTCGGTTCGACCCTGTCCCCTGAAGATGAGGAGAATGGGCTTTTGCCGACGTCAAACAAGGGCAGTCTTCGGTCCTCGTCCGATGTTCGGCGTCAAACGTCTCTCAACGTCTCGTCATGGGCAAGACTGCCGACGTCGCTTCACGCCTTATCGGGCGCCGTCTCGTCCGGCTCGAACAACTGAACCGGGTGGCCGGGCATGATCGTCGAGATCGCGTGTTTGTAGACGAGCTGCGAATGCCCGTCCCGTCGCAGGAGGACGCAGAAGTTGTCGAACCAGGTCACGACGCCCTGGAGCTTGACGCCGTTGACGAGGAAGATCGTGAGCGGGATCTTGTTCTTGCGGACATGATTGAGAAACGTGTCCTGCAGGTTCTGAGCGCGTTCGCCCGCCATTTTTTATTAATCCTTCTTAAGAACCTGCCGCCCGCCGTGACTGGCGGGTTCTTGTTGGTTCGAATGCGTAGCAGACCGGTGAAAACAGACAACCTCGACTATTACACGGTCATTGTCACGCACATGCAAGGGGCACGCACATGTAAGGCGAAGGTCGCCCAGGCCCTCAGGGTCCGATGCCGAGCGACTTCAGCTTGCGGTGGAGGGCCGAGCGTTCCATGCCGATGAACTCGGCGGTGCGCGATATGTTTCCGGAGAATCGTGCGATCTGCGCGATCAGGTATTCGCGCTCGAAGATTTCCCTCGCCTCGCGCAGGGCCAGGCTCATCAGCTTCTCGCCCCCCGCGCCGTTCGGCGTCGTCGGAACCAGGGCGCCGATCTCGGTGGGCAGCATCTCCGAGGTCACCTCCTGTTCCGGGTCGGTATGGGTGAGGATCATCAGCCGCTCGACGTTGTTGCGCAGCTGGCGGATGTTGCCCGGCCAATCGTGCGATTGCAGCACCGCCATGGCGTCCTCGGCGATGCGTCGGCGGGCGAGGCCGGTGGCGGCCGAGATCTGCTCCATGAAGAAGTTGATGAGTTCGGGCACGTCCTCGCGCCGCTCGGACAGGGACGGCACCCGGATCGGCACCACCGAGAGGCGGTGGAACAGGTCCTCGCGGAATCGGCCGGCGGCGATCTCCTCGGCGAGGTCGCGCGAGGAAGAGGAGATGATGCGCACGTCCACATGGACGCGGGTGGTGCCGCCTACGCGCTGGAAGTTCTGGTCCACCAGCACGCGCAGGATGCGGTTCTGGGTCTCGCGCGGCATGTCGGCGATCTCGTCGATATAGAGGGAGCCGCCATGGGCCTCCTCCAGGGCACCGACCCGCCGGGCGCGGCCCTCGCCGGCCTCGACGCCGAACAGTTCCGCTTCCATGGTCTCGGGCGTGATCATCGCCGCGTTGATGACGACGAAGGGACCGCTGGCGCGGGACGAGGAGGCGTGGAGGGTCCGCGCCGAGAGTTCCTTGCCGGAGCCCGGCGCGCCCAGGATCATCACCCGCGCATTGGTGGGGGCGACCCGCTCCACCGTCTGGCGCAGCTGGTTGACCGCCACGGATCCGCCCACGAGCCGGCTCGCCTGGCCGGAACGCGCCTTGAGGTCGCGCACCTCGCGCTTGAGGCGGGAGGCTTCGAGGGCGCGTTCGGCCACCAGGACCAGCCGGTCGGCCTTGAACGGCTTCTCGATGAAGTCGTAGGCGCCGGCCTTGATGGCGGCCACCGCCGTCTCGATGTTGCCGTGGCCCGAGATCATCACCACCGGCAGCTCGGGATGCCCGAGCTTGATCTGGTCGAGCACCTGCAGCCCGTCGAGGCGCGAGCCCTGCAGCCAGATGTCGAGGAACACGAGGTGGGGGCGGCGCGACTCGATGGCGGCCAGAGCCTCGTCGGAGCCTCCGGCCGTGCGGGTGCGGTGACCTTCGTCGTCGAGGATGCCGGCGACGAGGTCGCGGATGTCGGCCTCATCGTCGACGATCAGGATATCGGCGCTCATGACGTCATCTCCGCGATTGGGGGTGCCGTCGGTGCGGCAACCTTCTCAGCCTGCGCGGAGGGTTTCCCCTCCGTCGTCTTGTCCCGGGTATCGAGGGGAACGCGCATCCGCACGCATCCGCCCCTACCCGAGGGGTTGTCGTTCAGTTCGATGCCGCCGCCATGCTCTTCGAGCACCTTGCTGACGATGGCGAGTCCGAGCCCGGTGCCGCCCTCGCGGGTGGTCATATAGGGCTCGAGCAGCCGCTGGCGCCCCTCCACAGGGAAGCCTTTGCCGTTGTCGGTGATCTCGATCACCGCGAACCCCTCCTCGACGAGGAGGCGCAGGTCGACCCGGCCCTTGCCCAGTTCGGACTCGGGCACGGCGGAGACGGCCTCCACCGCATTCTTGAGGATGTTGGTGATCGCCTGCGACAGCAGCCGGATGTCGAAGGCGGCGTGCAGGCGGTCCTGCCCGGCCTCGGTGAAGGCGAAATCCATGTCCGGATGCGCCACCCGCATCATGAACAGGTTCTGCTTGGCGATCTCGCTCAGGTCGTTCCGGGCGATGGCGGGTTTCGGCATCCGGGCGAAGGACGAGAACTCGTCCACCATGCGCTTGATCTCGTCCACCTGGCGGATGATCGTCGCCGTGCACTGGTCGAACACGTCCTTGTCGGCGACGATGACCTTGCCGTATTTGCGCCGGATGCGTTCGGCCGAGAGCTGGATCGGGGTCAGCGGGTTCTTGATCTCGTGGGCGATGCGGCGGGCGACATCCGCCCAGGCCGAGGTGCGCTGGGCCGTGACGAGGTCGGTGATGTCGTCCAGCGTCACCACGAAGCCGCGGGCGCCGCCTTGAGCCTGCTCGCTGGTGACGCGCACGGTGACCGTGCGCTCGCGCCCGTCGCGGGTCAGCTGGATCTGCTGCTGGAGGGCGCGCAGGCGCCCCTCTCCGCCCTCGGGCAGGATGGCCTGGAGCTCGGGCACGGCCTGGACCAGCGGCTTGCCGATGATCGCATCCGCCTTGAGCCCCAATGTGCGCTCGATGGAGGGGTTGGCGATGGTGACGAGCCCGGCCGCGTCGACGCCGATGACGCCCGGCGAGACTCCGGCCAGGACCGCTTCGGTGAACCGGCGGCGCCGGTCGATGAGTTCGCTCGCCGCCGTCAGCCCATCGTGCTGGCGGCGCAGCTCCTGGGTCATCTTGTTGAAGCTCTCGCCGAGATGGGCGAGGTCGCCGTCGCTCTTCCTCGCCGGGACCTGGGCATAGAAATTGCCGGAGGCGACCTGATCGGCCGCGTTGATGAGCCGGCGGATCGGCGCCACGAACCGGTTGGCGAAGTTGAGGCCGAACCAGACCGCCGACAGCAGGGCGATCAGCGCGATCAGCACGAAGATCGAGGCGAAGCTGATCTGGATCGAGCGCTTGAGGGAATCGTAGGTGAGGTACTCGGCGGCCGCCGCCCGCGAGACGCCGGGGAAGTCGACGGCGAGCTGGCTCACCTGGCGCTGCACCAGCAGCACGGCCCCGTCATAGGCCGGCATCCGCAGCAGGGCGGCGAAGACCCTCCCCTCGCTCGGCCTCAGGCAGATCGTCTCGTTGGATTTGGCGGCCTCCTCGAAGGCCGCGGCGGAGGGCAGCCTGCGCTCCTTGAGGACATCGATCTTCGCCCGTGCCACGAGTTCGTTCGGTCCGCGCATGATCTCGGCGACCGGCAGTCCCAGCGCTGTCGCCCGCGTGGTGAGGAAGTTCTCGAACCACTCCCTGTTCACGTCGAAATTCGGCCGTGCCCGCGTGAGGTCGTCCGCGAGGATGCGGATCTCGCGGGCGAGCGACTGGCACTGATTCTCCTGGTAGGCATCGGCCACCTCGACGGATTTCAGCACCACGTCGCGGACGCGGTCGGTGAAGCCCAGCGAGAGCCCGCGATCGATCGTCACCGCCGCCACGACGGCCAGCAGCACGGTGGGCAGGATCGCGATGAGGCTGAACAGGCCGACGATGCGGGTGTGCAGGCGCGCCACCGCCGCATTGGCCCGGCGCGCATGCAGGAAGACCCGCGCCTCCCAGGCGATGATGACGAACAGGCTGAGGACCAGGAAGACGTTGATGCCCAGCAGCGTCAGGCCGATCGTCGGCGTCGGCGTCACCCGGATCACGCCGGCGAGGATCAGGAAGGTCGCGATGGCCGAGATCAGGGCCGTGGCGACGACGAGCGCGCCGATCCAGCCGGGGCCGCGCGGTGCCGCCCGGATGGTATGAGGTTCGGCCTCGCCTTCCGGTGAGACATCGTCTCCCGGGGCGGCCGATTGTTTGGAACGTCGAAGCCACGCCATGGCTGATGCGTCGCCACAACAGTGTGGCGAAATTAATACGAATCGGGCCATCGTGTCGGTGGACACCATGGGCGCGGCACGCGCCGCGACGGCGCCTCACGCCGTGAAACCGATGGCACCGCAGCGATCTGCGACCGTTTCTTGCTTGAAAATCTCTCGGTCGACCGGCCGAGAAAATACATTATTCTCCAAGCCTCCCCTCAATCCTCCAAGCCTCCCCTCACACCGAGTTCGCGATGCCCGAGACGCCCGTCTATTCCTCCGCCGCCGTTGCCGCGCCTCACCATCTGGCCGCCACCGCCGGGCAGACCGTGCTGGCGCAGGGCGGCAACGCCATCGAGGCCATGGCGGCCATGGCGGCCACCATCGCCGTGGTCTATCCGCATATGAACGGCATCGGCGGCGACGGGTTCTGGCTCGTGCGCGAACCGGGCGGGCGGGTGCGCGGCATCGAGGCCTGCGGCCCGGCCGGGTCCCTCGCCACGGTCGAGCGCTATCGCAGCCAGGGCCACGAGACGATCCCCTCGCGCGGGCCGGATGCGGCGCTCACCGTGGCCGGCGCCATCGGTGGCTGGCGTCTCGCTCTCGACCTCGCCAGGGCGCTGGGCGGCCGGCTCCCCCTCGAGACCCTGCTGTCGGATGCGATCCGCCATGCGCGACAGGGCTGCGCGGTGTCGCCTTCCGAGGCCCGCTACGTGCCGAAGGAGATCGACACGCTCCACGACCAGCCGGGTTTCGCCCAGACCTTCCTCGACGGGGGCAAGCCCTTCGCCGCCGGCGCCACCCGCCGCCTGCCGGCTCTCGCCGACACCCTCGAACAGCTCGCCCATGCCGGGCTCGACGATTTCTACCGGGGCGACCTCGGCCGCGAGATCGCCGCCGACCTCGACCGTCTCGGCGCGCCGGTGACGCGGGCCGACCTCGAAGCCTATGCGCCGCGGGAGCGGGCGGCCCTGTCGCTACGCCGTCGCGACGCGGTGCTCTACAACTTCCCGCCGCCCACCCAGGGCCTCGCCGCGCTCATCATCCTCGGTATCTTCGACCGGCTGAACGTGTCGCGTCCCGAGAGCACGGCGCAGTATCACGGGCTGATCGAGGCGACGAAACGCGCCTTCGCCATCCGCGACCGCACGGTGACCGATTACGACCGGCTGAGCGTCGATCCGGCGAGCTTCCTCACCCCGGAGCGCCTCGACCGCGAGGCGGCCCGGATCGACATGCGCCGCGCCGCCTCCGTGCCCCTCCGGGGACCGGGCGACGGCGATACCGTGTGGATGGGCGCCATCGACAAGGACGGTCTGGCCGTCTCCTACATCCAGTCGATCTACTGGGAATACGGTTCGGGGATCGTCCTGCCGAAGACCGGCATCCATTGGCAGAACCGCGGCACCTCGTTCTCCCTCGAGAAGGGCGCGGTGAACCCCCTGGAGCCGGGGCGCCGGCCGTTCCACACCCTGATCCCCGGATTGGCCGCCTTCGACGACGGCCGCGTGATGTCCTACGGCAGCATGGGCGGCGACGGGCAGCCGCAATTCCAGGCCCAGATTTTTTCGCGGTATGCCGATTACGGCATGAGCCCGGCCGAGGCGGTGGACGCGCCCCGCCTGCTCTACGGCCGTACCTGGGGTGCCGAATCCCTCAGCGTGAAGGTGGAGGACCGGTTCGATCCGGCCTGCATCGCCGAGCTGCGCTCCATGGGCCACGAGATCGAGGAACTGGGCGGTTCCTACATCGATTCCCTCGGCCATGCCGGCATGCTGGTCCGTCATCCCGGCAACGGGCGGATCGAGGCGGTCCACGATCCGCGTTCGGATGGCGGCTCGTCCGGCCTGTGAAACGGGTCCCCGCCGGGGACCGGACGATCGATATTTAGAGACCGGAAGGTTCATGATGGCGGATGGCGCGATCACCCAGCGCGACTACTGGAACGGCGAGGTCGGCGCGCGCTGGGCGCGCAACCAGCGCAGGATCGACGCGGTCTTCGCGCTCCTCACCGCCGCCCTGTTCGAGGCGGCGCGCCTTCGGGTGGACGGCTCGGCGCTGGATATCGGCTGCGGCGCCGGTGACTGCGCCATCACCGCCGCGCGCCGCCTCGGCCCGAGGGGGCGCGTGGTGG